>JADHTX010000105.1 GCA_016784875.1 Methylobacter sp. | reverse complement strand
GTTCGCTGAAAAGTTTTACCGGTCACACCTTAGGTGCATGCGGTGCGCTGGAGGCTTGGGCGGCGGTTAATATGATGAATGAAGGCTGGTTCCATGTCACGGCTAATCTTGACAACATTGATCCTGAATGCGCCCGGCTAGACTACATCAAAGAAGATTTCCGAAAGATTGATTGCGATTATGTGATGAGTAACAATTTTGCTTTTGGAGGTATCAATACTTCTTTGATTTTTAAGCGTTGGGATCGATAACATCCCATTCAACCTGGAGAGCTGCAATGATAAAAAAAATGTGTTTAGCCTTGGTTTTGCCGGTCATGGTCGCAGGCTGTACCACTACAGGTACTTTTAAAGTACCTGACGACACTGATTTGTATATTTACAAAAGGCCGGAACCGGTAGACATCAAAGCCGATGGCAAAGTTACCACTAAGCCGTTTTTCTGGACTGCGGCTGGGGTACCGCCTGAATCGGGCATTCCTTATCGATTGGAAAAAAATGGCGAAGTTGTCAAAGAGGGCAGGCTCAGGACAAAATTTCGACCCGTTTCAATATTCTGGCCGCCTGCGGCTCTTATCTATTGGCCGATGGGGTTTAATCCGGAAATCACCTACGATTTAGTTAATGATAAGCAAGAATAAAGAACCGGCCTAGTCAGTTAGGCGCACGTATTTTTTGTTCGCTTTTTGGGCTGGATACGGAAAATATTAGATATTGTTTATCGTTTAGGGTTGTCCACATTTTCTGTGGATAACTCTGTGGGTAAGCTGAAAATAAATGCTCTAACTATTCACTTTTTAAGCTTTTTTGTTAAATCGGTCAGATTGTAGTCAGTGTGCGGCTGCATGTGCTCATAATTTGAATTATCAATGACTTAGAAATGTTTTGGATGGGTTTATTGGTGATTTTATATAGCTGGAATGAGGTGTTGCAGTTATGTTGCTGAAACAAATATATATTGCGCTTGCCTGTGGAAAAAGCGATTGTAAGAAGTTGCTGTCAAGCTTTATTTATTAAAAATGTGGGCTGAGGTTATTCAGCTAATGGGTTGGGTTTGAAGGCTGATTAGAAATGAGTTTTCTATTAAAACAGGGAATAGTTAAGTCGAAGGGGTAACGCGGAAAAAATGGGTATTAGCGGTAAAAATCTTGTAATGCAGGGGCTTTAATATTCTAAATTGGCGCGACTGTTACGAGTATTGGGGGCGACCGGGTGGTAACTGGTCGCCCAGATAGCTCAGTGATATTCCCGCGTCTGTGCTGCTGATGCAGCCGAGTAATCCGTTAGATAATGGGAGGGTGAGCTATTAATACTTTAATGACGTCTGCCATTTTTGCCGGCAGTCGTATCTTCAAATTTAACTTTTAAAGGTTTTCCGCAATATAGATTGCCATCGAGTGCGGCTATCGCGGCTCTTGCTTCGTGACCTTCCATTCCGATAAAGCCGAAGCCTCGGCATTTTCCGCTGAATATATCGGAAACAAGTTGAATGGAGCGGACTTTTCCGTATTCAGAAAATAAAGCCTGTACAGTTTCTTCAGTGGCTTCGCTAGGTAAGTTTCCTACAAAAATTCGTTTCAAAAGACATGTCCTAAATTAGGGGGTGAGTTGATTAGCCGGGTTGACCGGTTTATGACATAATCCCGCGTAGTTAATACGCGGGATTATGTGTCGGAACGTAAGGCGGGTTTAAGCTGCGCTTACTTGTGATGCTTGTGGGCCTTTAGGGCCTGATTCTACGTCATACTTAACCGCTTGGCCTTCAGCCAATGTGCGGTAACCGCCGTCGCTTGCGATTGCAGAAAAGTGTACAAATACGTCTGCGCTACCATCGCTAGGAGAAATAAAACCGAAACCTTTAGATTCGTTAAACCACTTAACAGTACCTGTTGCCATATAAATTACCTATATAAATAAATGAAAATGTTTGATTGCAAATCATGCCGGGCAAATTTATAGAGAAAAGCGAATGGAATTTCTGAAAAGTGCTGAGTAACATGAAAAACTTACAGTAGAAGACTCACGTTTTGTATGGAGTACTGTCTACTAGGTCTTGCATTATAGAGGCTAATCCCCCGTATAGCCATTGAAAGTTTAGAATGGGATGTTTTTGGTAAGGATTAATAGTGCTGATTTGTAAGCTGTTTCAGTTGATTGTGATTATAAAATATGGCGAGACGATAGCATTGTGAAGTGGTAGAGGCCGTGTTGTGCGTGCCTTCTTTGTCGTTGTGGATAATCTCTGTATTTAATTTTAGATCCTCTTTTGGCATGCGGCAGGTTCGACATTAAATAATTGCCATTTATGTTGATTGACGGTGCTGGTTGAGGTTTTTTGCTGATTAGACAAAGGTATTGACCGCTAATTGTTAATGATAGTTTTTACGGTCAAATTTATTGTGCCGGTCATTGCTTCTATTGTGTTGCTGCTGATGCCTTTGGTTATTATTGCCGTGGCGGGGAATAGAATTGTAATAATCATGATGGTTACGATGAGGATAATAGGCTTTGCCATGACCACTATCATAATGATTTGGTCTTCCACCGTAATAATTTCTGTGCATAATGGTATATCCGCTGCTATAGCCTCTATTGCTAGGATAATATGAATAGTGTTGAGGATAATGGACACAAGCGGAAAGCAGTAGCGCAAAACCGACGAGCAGTGTTTTTTTAGCGGTCGTATTCATTGTCATAGTCCGAGTTAGTTAATCCGAACTAAAGAATATTCCTAGACCGCTGAATGTCGAATGAACAAAGAAAGGGTGTGATTACTGGTAATCACACGGATATAATCAAAAGGAATATCATGAAACACCAAGTCGTTGATGCACGTATTACACCTGAAGGCCGATTGGATGTATTGTCCAAGGCCGAAGTCACTAAACTGCTAGATACCAGTCAGGGTGGCTTGTATCGGCTGTTTCGCAATTGCTCGCTTGCGGTATTGAATTGCGGCAGTACCATGGATGACGGCAAGGAGCTGTTGGAACGCTATTCCGATTTTGAGATAAGCGTCGTTCAGGAACAACGCGGTATTAAGCTGGATGTTAAGTCTGCTCCCGCTCATGCTTTTGTAGACGGCAAAATGATCAAAGGCATCAATGAACATTTGTTTGCTGTGCTGCGCGACATTATTTATGTCAGCGATGAGATCAATAATAACCCTAGGATTGATTTGGACAGTTCGGACGGCATCAGCAGTGCGGTGTTCCATATCCTGCGCAACGCCAATATCCTGCGTCCGATGACCACGCCGAATTTAGTGGTGTGCTGGGGAGGGCACTCAATCAGCCGTAAGGAATACGATTACACCAAGAACGTCGGTCATGAGATGGGGCTACGCGGTCTGGATATTTGCACCGGCTGCGGGCCGGGCGCGATGAAAGGCCCGATGAAGGGAGCCGCTATCGGTCACGCCAAACAGCGGATAAAAAACGGACAGTATCTGGGCATTACCGAACCCGGCATTATTGCCGCAGAATCGCCTAACCCAATTGTCAACGAATTGGTGATCCTGCCGGATATTGAAAAACGTCTGGAAGCCTTTGTCCGTACCGGGCATGGCATCGTAGTGTTTCCCGGCGGTGCAGGTACGGCGGAGGAGATTCTTTATTTACTCGGTATCCTGCTTCATCCTGAAAATAAAGACATGCCGTTTCCGCTGGTATTTTCCGGCCCGGACAGTTCGGAACAATACTTCAAGGAAATCGACCGGTTTATTGGCGGTACTTTGGGTAAATCGGCACAACAGCGTTATAAAATCATTATCGATAATCCGGTGCTGGTTGCTCAGGAAATGCAAGCCGGTATCCAGCAGGTACGGCAATTTCGTAAAGAAAAAGGCGATGCTTATTATTTTAATTGGCTGCTTAAGATCGATCATGGCTTTCAACAGCCGTTTATACCGACCCATGACAACATGAGAAATCTGGCTTTGCACAAAGACCAGGAAAATCACCAGCTCGCCGCCAACTTGCGCAGGGTGTTTTCCGGCATCGTGGCGGGTAACGTAAAAGACGAAGGCATACGCGCCATCGAACAATACGGCCATTTCGAAATTTGCGGCGATGAGGACATCATGGCGCTGATGGATTCGTTATTGGCCTCATTTGTCGCGCAACACCGGATGAAATTGCCGGGCAAGAAATACTTGCCGTGCTACAAGATTGTCAAATAATGAGATGTATTTGTAGGCTACGGTATGCGTACCTTTTTATACTGAAACAATTATTTACCACGGAGAGCACGAAGAGTGATGAGAAAATAAATTATTTAATTCAATGTTTTAAAAAGCTTCGTGTTCTTCGTGCTCTCCGTGGTTATTCTATGTTTTTTAAAATTGAATGCTTTCACAGTCTTTGGAGAGTGGGAATGATGCCCTCATGAAAGTCATCCTAACCGAAAAACCTTCAGTTGCTCGAGACATCGCAAAATGCCTGGGTATCAACAACAGGCGCGACGGCTATTTCGAGGACAACGGCTACCAAATTACCTGGGCGTTCGGTCATCTGGTCGAATTGCAGGAGCCGGATGAATACGATAAAGCTTGGAAACGCTGGACTTTGGAATCCCTGCCGATTATCCCCGAACAATTCGGTTTAAAAGCCAGAGGCGATGATTCAGCGCAAAAACAGCTCAATACCATCAAGCTGTTGTTCAAAGCGGCCGACGAAATCATTTGCGCGACCGATGCTGGAAGGGAAGGGGAGTTAATATTCAGGTATATTTTGACCTGGACGGAATGCCTGCAAAAGCCGTTTAAACGGCTGTGGATCAGCTCCTTAACCGACGATGCGATACGCAAAGGCTTTGCTAAGTTACAGGAAGGCCATGCTTATGATGGGCTTTATCGCGCCGCCAAATGTCGTAGCGAGTCGGACTGGATCGTCGGCTTAAATGCCACGCGGCTGTATACCTTAAAATTCGGCCAGCAAGGCAGTTTATGGACGATAGGCCGGGTGCAAACGCCGGTTCTGGCGCTCATCGTGCAAAAAGATTCGGATATTAGCAACTTCATCCCAAAAGATTTTTGGGAGCTGCATACCTTATATCGGGATGCCGATTTTCAATATGTCGGCGGCCGATTCGAGCTAAAAGCCGATGCAGAAACCTTACTGAGCCGAATTGAGGGCAGGGATTTTCAGGTTACCGAAGTCAAAGGCAAGAAGGAAACGCTCAGTCCGCCACTATTGTACGATTTGACCGATCTGCAAAAAGACATGAGCATACGCTACGGCCTGACTGCCGAACAAACCTTAAGCTGTACCCAGCAGTTATACGAGAAAAAACACGTCACCTATCCGCGTACCGACAGCCGTTATTTAACCAATGACATGAAGCCGGGCATGAAGCCATTGTTGAACCAACTATGCAGCAAATTTGGGCCGCAAATTGAGCCGCTCGATCTCGATAAACTGACATTGAGCAGCCGTCTTTTTAATGATGCCAAAGTCAGCGATCATCATGCCATTATCCCTACGACTTTGTTGCCGGGTACGTTGTCGGGGCATGAAGCCAAAGTTTATGAGGCGATAGTTCAGCGCTTTATTGCGGCGTTTTATCCGCCTTGTATCAAGCAAATTACTACCGTTTTGGGTGAAACGGCGACTGAAACAATATCGGTAAAGTTTAAAACCACCGGCACCATGATCGAATCACTCGGCTGGCAGGCGTTATATAAAAACGATGCGTCCGGTCAGCGTTCCCAAACGGCGCATGGGAACGAGATGAAAGTCCTGCCCAATTTTGTCAAAGGCGAAACCGGCCCGCAACAGCCGTCGATTAATCAGGGTAAAACTACGCCACCAAAACCCTATAACGAAGCGAGCTTGTTGAGTATTATGGAGTCGGCCGGTAAAACCTGCGATGACGAACAACTCAAAGAAGCGTTAAAAGAAAAAGGCTTGGGTACACCGGCAACCCGGGCCTCGATTATCGAAGTATTAATCAAGCGCAACTATATCCAGCGGCAAAAAAAGAATTTGCTCAGTACCGAGTCGGGGCGGCATCTGATTTCCATCATTGCCGACGACCGGTTAAAGTCTGCGGCGATGACCGGCGAATGGGAAGCTAAGCTCAAAAAAATTGAACACAACGCTTACGATCCAGACCTGTTCATGTCCGAAATCATTCAATTTACCCAGAAAATAAAAGACGAGTCGGACAAGCCGCTGTACGAGCAAAGCCGCTTGGGCGATTGCCCGTTGTGCGGACAGCCAGTCATTGAAGGCAGAAAAGGCTACGGTTGCAGCGCTTGGAAAGCCGGATGTCAGTTTGTGCTATGGAAAGAAATGTATGGCGTACCGGTTAGCCAGGATATGGCCAGCCAGCTGTTACAAATCAGCCGAACCCTGCACAGTTATGCAATTAAGCAGGACGATGAGCTGTTTAATGCGCAATTGACCCTCAATAAACAGGGCGAAATAGGGTTTAGCAAAATCGAGGCGGGGCGGCGACCGGCGATAACAGCCTCTATTGCCGATTGTCCGTTGTGTAACGGCAAGATTATTGAAACCGCAAAAGCCTATAGCTGTAGCGAATGGCGTAGCGGTTGCAAAATGACGATATGGAAAACCGTTGCGCATAAAAAAATCACCGTAGCGATGGCTAAAAATTTACTCAGCAAGGGCGAGACGGGGATATTAAAAGGCTTTAAATCCGCTAAAGGCACAGAGTTTGAAACCAACCTGAAATTGGTCGATGGCAAGGTTGAAATGGATTTTGCCGGGCGTTAGCACAGGCGTCAACCGAATGAAAATCATTGATTTAAGAAAAAGCTTATAAAGACTATCACCACGAAGAACACGAAGTTTTTTTCGTGCTCTTCGTGGATTAATCCGATAGGGCGAATCAGATTTGTTAGTGCTCTATTCGATGGGCTGTCCTAGTTTGAACAGGTTGATCTGGTTACCCATGCGTACTTGCGTGACATCGCTGGCCAGTCCCTTAGAATAAAGCAGGATGTTCAAGGAGCCGCCGTAAAAGAAATTACCCAGTTCCGTATAGCCTTTCTTGACCTTCGCCCCCGGTTTTTGGATCTCCTTGTTGAGTACTACCGAGCCGACCGATTCCAGGCCGACCGGGATCACTGCCACATAGCCGGTGCTGATAGCATCCAGATTCTTGTACTGGACTTTGATGATCACAATCCCGCGCTGGTAAGCCTGAAATTGGCTAAAATCCGTCCCGGGCCGACCGACATTGCCATCCGTCGGAACCCAGTTGGGCCAGTCATAATAGCCGAAGGTATTGGTTTCTATGATGGAGGCATGGACTATCGTGCCGTCTACCGGCGCATGGAAATGGTGGTAAGTATTCGGCATCAATACGCAGGATTGTCCCGTTCCACCCACAAATGCCGCCTGAATTTCCGGGCTAACACCTTGCAAAAGATGCGCCATGCTCAGCGGTATGCCTTTCACATCCAGCACCGTATTATATTGCAGGGGATTGTCCAGAACCTTGTGGCTGGGTTGTCCTTCATTTTTTAGCACCTGCACCAGCGGGTTCATAATGCAATCAGTCGGAGCGACGACGACGTAATCCCGTTCCGGCATGGTTACCGGACGGCTTGGAATGGTTTGGTTCTTGGTGTTGGTGATCAGCTCTCGCGAGAAAAAATCGTTCCAGGTCTTGTAATCGTCGGCTTGCTTTTTTTGATAGTCCTGGATCTCGATGGTAGGATCGTTGACCCATTGAGCAATATAAGTGCTCGATGCCGGGGAATCCATAAATACACCCAGTTGCAGGGTGAAGTCTTTGGTAAATTTTTCGCCGGTTTGCATCGGCTCGGAGGGCTTGTTGGGATTTCGACCTTGCACGAAATCCTGACCGGCGGTGTTGTGATAATAAAGCCAAGAAACATTCTGTATATCGCTCAGGCCATTATCGAAACTGCCGTTGATTTGCGGCAGATTGGTACACCACTTGGGGAAAAAAATCAGCATCTTTCTCAGCAGCTCAGCGCTGGAGGGTGATCTCCATGGGTTGAGCGCTCTCTTGGTACTCGGCACTGCGTTGTAGGCCGGAGGTAGGTCCTGTAAGCCGAGAGCCACCTTTTTCAAGGCCGGAGATACATTCGGATCGGTGAGGTATTGGCGCACGAGGTAGAGCATAGATTGCTGGCAAGGCGAGGCAGCCGCTCGAACGATCTCCTCCATGGTTAATGCAGAGGTGATAGGCTGTTTACGGTTGAATGCCAGTAGCTCGGTCATCGCTTCATCGTAGGATTGCTTGGAGACTACCGATTGCCAAGTTGCGGGTACGCTCGATTCATATGAGGGAGTTGATACCTTTTCTTCGGCGGCAAAGGTCGGAACAGACCAGAGCAGGCTGGCGGTAGCCAGCGGGATCAAAAGGCGAGTGAGTGGTTTTTGTTGCATCGGTTTACTCCTTTGAATATTCAGGTTACGCTACTTTTTTGTAGCAGGTTTGCCGCATTGTTCTTTTTGCGCATCGGCGATACCTCATCAGGCTAGGGTTGCCTGCATAGTTCCGAATTATTTTGAAAATTATTCAAGAATCCGGCTTGGCGTTAGCGGTTTGCGGCGGAGTTATTGTGGGGTAAAAAGCGGGCGATGTCTGTAAGCTAAAGCTGATTTACATATAAGCATATTTTAGCAAGGATAGCAGTCAGTGCATTTTCGGCAGAAAATACTGTAAGGATTTACTCGGTTCCATCATGATCTTCAGGGTAAAAACAACTAACATGTTTTGGAATCAGTACCCTTCGAGTGAAGCCTAACCCTGCTTAACAGAATGTTTT
Source organism: Methylobacter sp. (assembly GCA_016784875.1). GTDB lineage: Bacteria > Pseudomonadota > Gammaproteobacteria > Methylococcales > Methylomonadaceae > Methylobacter_A. The sequence continues at coordinate 1,367 of JADHTX010000105.1, read as the reverse complement.
ATCTGCGTTCATCTGTGTTTAACTGATTTTTTAGATCAATAAATGCAGAAGACCGTTTAGCCAACAAATTTTCAAACAGCGTATTAACCATGACTCTATTCAAAATTATCCGCATCATCATTTTACTGTCCGTATTTGTAGGCTTGGCTTTTTATGCAAAAAACCAAAAACTCAAATCAAGGTCGTGGACCGAACCTTTAACTGTAGTCATTTACCGTATGAACGGCGATAACAATAGCCGTGCGGTCAATGAATATATTAACGAACTGGACGACAGTGTTTTTGAACCGGTAGAGCGATTTTTGCAGAAACAAAGCGAAAAATACCAGCTGATAGCAAAGCAACCTATTCAGATACGCATGGGGCCGGTGTTGACGGTACTGCCGCCTGAAGCGCCGTTAGCCGAACAAGGTTATGCGGCAATTATTTGGTGGGGGCTTAAATTTCGCTATTGGGCTTTTAAAAATGCGGTCGATTCCGAGTCCAATATGCGCCGTATCGATGTTTTTGTGCTTTATCATGAAACCGTAAAAGGCAGGAGCCTGCAACATTCAGTAGGACTCGACAAAGGCTTGGCGGCAGTGGTTCATGCCTTTGCCTCTATCGATCAGGATCAACAAAACAATATCGTCATTGCTCACGAATTTCTGCATACGGTTGGGGCGACGGACAAGTATGCTGCCGATAATAGCGCCTTATTTCCGGTAGGCTATGCCGACCCTGAGCAGTCGCCGCTTTATCCGCAAAGCAAAGCGGAAATCATGGTGGGTCGAATTCCTCTGTCGGAAACCACTATGCGTATGGCGGAGAGCTTAGACGAGTGTGTGATTGGCCAACAAACGGCGAAAGAAATTAACTGGCTGCCGGCAGATGAATAACCGGGCGAAGTATATAAGTATTTGTACATATCCCAAAACGCTAAATTAACGCTTAAGCTATTCCACTCATCTATTGATGAAACTTTGGCCATAGGGAGGCAAAGCAATTTCATGCCTCCCTCTTTTTTGAATCTTAATTTAATTGATTCATCTGCTGTCAAACAGAGTAGAACATTTGCTGATTTCTTCAATAAGAAATCGTCTAAATTGACCGGAAATAACTACTGTATTGTCGTTTTTATAATATGCACTAGCTTTATTGGAAAAATAGGCGCTGCCAGTGGAAAAAATTGAAGCAGTTTTACGCCACCAGACTATTTTATTTAAGAATAATATATGTTGCATGTGGTGCGTGTACCCTGTTAGACAAAGTACAAACCGGAGGAAAAGTAGTTGTCTGATTTTTGTTTGGGCTTGTAAATGAAGTACTTACCTTGCAAGTAGACAGGTTAGGTAGTTTGGGTATGGTAAAGATGAAATTACTTTCAG
>JADHTX010000104.1 GCA_016784875.1 Methylobacter sp. | reverse complement strand
TTCCTAGCGGCTGATTTTATGCCGATAGCCGCGTTGCTGAAACAGTTTCATAGCTTGCTATGCGCCTGTTTCAGCGCCTTGCTATCGACAAAAATCAACTCGCTATCATTTCCTCAACCGTAACCGTGCGAAGTATAGATAGTCGACGCCCGGATGTAGTTACGGCCAATTTGGCTCTGCTGCAAGTTAAATACAATGCCGAAAGATAGAGGTGGTGTGACCGGCTCCGGTAAAGGTCTTTGGGCAAGGGCATGAGCCGTGAAAATTGTTTTTACTATATCAATACTCAAACTGAATATGCAATCCGTATAAACACGGATATGCGCTATCTCCCGTAATCAGTGGCCATAAAATACAAAATGTTTCATCATAAGCAGATGCTATGCATTGACGCCAGACTGAAATTTTGGATTTATTGAACCATACTCGATGTCGTAGTGATTATTACAGGCTCAAGTTTGATGCTGTTTGTACCGATGCCCCCTATCATATTCCCTCGGCTCAACGTGGCCTGTCGATAATAAAGCTGAAGTTGCTGATAAGCATCGGCAAAGTGCGTATGCAGCGTTTCAGGCGCACAAAAAAAATACTCACTGATGACTGCAAAAAATTCCGCCGGGCTCGTTGCAGCATAAGGGTTAATACAGACATATACTTCGCCCGGCCACGGTTGCGGATTCCTAGCGGCTGATTTTATGCCGATAGCCGCGTTGCTGAAACAGTTTCATAGCTTGCTATGCGCCTGTTTTAGCGCCTTGCTATCGACAAAAATCAACTCGCTATTATTTCCTCAACCGTAACCGTGCGAAGTATAATGGCGATGCTTAACTTGCCGAATCAATGACTGATAAGCGGCCTCCATCGAAGCTGTCCACCGAGCGATGTCCATGCCACGATGCAGAGGAGGAAAACCATTGGCGCTACCATTCAACATATCAACAGTATTGACCCGCACACCAAGCTGACGACCAAGCCCATTGGAAATTATAGCCGCCCAGCCAGCCGGTAACATCCAGCACTTCACCGATAAAATAAAGCCCCGGCACTTGTTTGCTTTCCATGGTTTTGGAGGAAACCGCATCGCAGTCAACCCCGCCGGAAGTCACTTCAGCAGTACGATAACCTTCAGTGCCATTGGGCTTAATCGTCCAGTTATTGATCTGATCGGCAACCTGCTGAATCTGTTTGTCCGACAAATCCTGTAACGACAAATCCAGCAAATCCTCAGGCAGAAAACAAGCGATCAGCCGTTTCGGCAAATAACCTTCCAATATCGTTTTTAACTTGTTTTTAAGCTTTTGTTGGCGCTTCGATTTTAGTTCCGCTTCCAGGTTTTCCTGCGGCAACAAATTAATCACAACGTCCTCGCCTGCATGCCAATAAGATGAAATCTGCAAAATCGCCGGGCCGCTTAAGCCTCGATGGGTAAACAAGACATTTTCACTGAAGCTTTGCCGTTTATTGCTGACTAGGCAAGGCACGGCAATGCCCGATAAGGTAGAGAATCTTTCTTTGTCTTCCGGTTGCAAGGTAAACGGAACCAAGCTGGCGCGGGTAGGCAGCACATTAATGCCGAACTGCCGGGCTATTTTATAACCCAGAGGTGTCGCGCCCATTTTAGGGATAGACAGGCCGCCGGTTGCAACGACTAAAGACTGACAGCTAAAACTGCCATGACTGGATTTAACATGGAACCGCTCAGCAAGCCGTTCAATTGAATCGATATGGGCGCTCAATTGTATCGTCACCCCCGCTTTAGCGCACTCTGCCAAGAGCATCTCCAGAATATCCTTAGCGCTTTCATTGCAAAACAATTGCCCGTGTTCTCTTTCATGAAATGGAATTTGGTATTGCCCGATTAATGCCAAAAAATCCCATTGGCTATAGCGGCTTAACGCCGACTTACAAAAATGCGGATTCTGCGAAATATAGTTAGCCGGTTCAATAGAATAATTGGTGAAATTACAACGACCGCCGCCGGACATCAGGATTTTTTTTCCGGCCTTATTGGCATGATCCAGAATCCGCACCTTACGACCGCGTTTGCCCGCTTCAATTGCGCACATCAGCCCTGACGCACCCGCGCCAATAATAATTATGTCGTCCTCAGTCATGATTTTCCTTATAAAATGCTGTTAGCCGAAGTCGGTATAGATAAACTGATTTTTTGGCGTTTTTCTCATTGCCATAAAGGTAGGAAAAATAGCAAACAAAATGTTAGTCGGGTAGGGTGCGGTGTGCACACCCAAGGGGGAGAAAAATGCACAAGACAATACTTTGAACTTTTGTGTTCTTTGATTCTAAATAAATCAGTTTTTAACCTCAGAGGTACAGGGAATCAACGTGTTAGAGCTTATCAGTCGCTCATCCAACGGGTGTAGGGATGTTTTTTTCAAGCCAATGATTTTACTCTGTGTTCTCTGTGCCTCTGTGGTGAATTGAGGTTTTTAGGTTGATATGTATTTGTCCTTAGTTATTCGTTATTCAAAAAAATCCAAAGTCGGTGATTGCTAAGTGATGCAACCTTGTTGCAGTAAGGCCGGAATGTGTTCTATGGAAATTGGCCGGCTATAATAAAAGCCCTGATAAACATCACAATCATGCTGTTTTAGAAAAGCCAGCTGCTCGTGAGTTTCGACGCCTTCGGCAACAATTTGTAAACCTAAACTCTTTGCCAGCGTAATAATGGCAATGCAGATCGCCGCATCATCCCTATGGGAATCGCATTCGCTGATAAATAAGCGGTCAATTTTAAGAATATCGATGGGGAATTTTTTCAGGTAACTTAGCGATGAGTAGCCGGTACCAAAGTCATCGATAGATAATTTAATGTTTGTTGCCTTTAACGCCTTCATCGCCTTAATACTTTGTTCGGTATTTCCGGTCAGAACGCCCTCGGTAATTTCGAGCTCAAGCAAATCGGTTCTAATATCGTATTCCGCGCTGAGCTTTTCAATAAAGGGGACTAATGATTCATCGTGTAGGTGGCGACCGGAAATATTGACGGCGACGGGTAATAGCGGCAATCCTTGTTGCCGCCATTGCGCTAATTGACGCACCGTTTCGGTTAATACCCATTCGCCAATATCGATAATCAAGTTTGATTTTTCAATGACGGGAATAAAACTATTCGGAGGAATGATCCCTTGTTCAGGGTGTTGCCAGCGAATCAAGGCTTCAAAGCCAACGACTTCATTCGTCGAACAGGCAACTTTAGGTTGGTATTGCAGAAACAATTGATTGTGCTTGAGCGCATCGGGCAATGCTGTTTCAAATTGAAAATGTTGGTTTGCGGTTAATTCCATTTCATTGCAGAATAAGCGGTAGGTATTTCGGCCCGCTTCTTTGGCTTGATACATTGCCAAGTCGGCATGTTGCAGTAATCTATCCGCGTTAATTTCACCGTTTTCCGATATTGCAATACCGATACTGGTCAACACCGTTAATGTGGCATCGGTTAATTTCATCGGCGTGCGCATTTTGGTCAGAATGCCGTTGGCTTTTTGAATGGCATCATCGGCCGTTAAGTCGCCCGACAGCACAACGACAAACTCATCGCCGCCCCAACGTCCCACCAAGTCATGCGTTCGGGTTACCTCGGTCAGTCTTTTGGCGACTTCGCACAGCAATTCATCGCCGGCTTTGTGGCCTAATGTGTCGTTTATTTTTTTGAATTGGTCTAAATCCAAAAACATCAGAGCAACCGCACCGGGCGTATTTTTGTGAAAGGCAATGCGCTGTTCCAGATTTTCCATAAAATAGGTTCGATTATACAAACCGGTTAACGGGTCATTGTATGCCAATAATTTCAGCCTGTTTTGCAGCTTGATCTGTTGGGTAATATCGCGAATATGCAAGGTATATTCTTTATCATGATCATGGCGGTCGGATGTTTGGGTAATCACGACTTCAGCCGAAAACGATTCGCCGTCATAGCGCGTCAATTCACTCACATTATGACGCTTTAATACCAGACCGTCGCTTTCGGTAAAACCTTGGGCAAGACTTTGCAAGGCCATTTTTTTGAATTCATCGGCCACAAAAATACTGAAGAAATTACGATTTTTGACTTGTTTAATGCCAATGCCGAAACATTGTTCCGCCGCAGGGTTGAACTCTTGTATTTCGCCACGGCTATTGATGCTGATAATGCAATCCATCGCGGCATCCAAGATAGCACCTTTGCGATATTCGCTTTGTTTGAATGCTGAGAATGCTTCATCGCGTTGTTGGATTTCTTCATTCACCTTATCGATAACGTAATTATATTGTTGGGCAATTTGCCCGACTTCGGTAAAGGGTTCGACCGGTACGCGTATTGAAAAATCGGCTTGTTGCTGTTGGCGGTTCATGGCGGACAGCAAGTCGAAGACCTCGGTAGTGACTTGATGCTCAGCCACATTCAAACCAATTAATTCGGATTTTGCACTGACACGAAGCGGATAAAAATGATTAACAAGCCTGAAAATAGTATAGGCGGTAACGAAACTGTACGAACCGATGGCAACGATGCCGATTACTTGTACTTTTAATTGGCCCAGCATAGAAAGACCTGTGCCAAGGCTTTCCGCATCGCCAAAAAATACGACAGCAAGCGTCCCCCAGATACCGGAAAAAAGATGTACCGGTATCACACCGATCGCATCATCGATTTTTTTCTTCTCCAACCAGCGCTCACCGTAAAAGACGATGATACCGGCAGTGAGGCCGATTAATGCCGCGGATGAGACAGAGACGGCATGGCAATTGGCGGTAATGGCAACAAGGCCGCCTAAAGTACCGTTCATGATATGGACGACATCGATATAACCATCGGTTTTATATTTGAGTGCAGTCGCGGTTATTCCACCCCAAAATGCAGCAAGACAGGTATTTAATAGGATTCCGGGTACCGCATCAGTCCAACCTAGCGTACTGCCGCCGTTAAAGCCAAACCAGCCGAACCAAATTAACATGCCGCCTAAAATGGCCATAGGCAGGTTGCTGCCGGGGATGCGCCGATCCGCGACATCATAGCGACCGATGCGCGGGCCGATCACCAAAATGGCCGCCAATGAAACCCAGCCGCCCACCGAGTGCACAACGGTTGAGCCGGCAAAATCAACAAAGCCCATGAGCTCAAGCCAACCGGTTGCGGTGCCGGAAATGATACCGGCCCATGCCCAATGCCCTATCCAAGGATAAATCAATAAGGTAATGGTGATGGTGACGATGATGTAGCCGATGTAACTCATGCGTTCGGCAATGGCGCCAGACACCAGTGTTGCGGCAGTACCGCAGAACATCATCTGGAATAAGAATGTTGTGATCAGTAGAGGACTGGCGCCGTCACCGAAGAAAAAATACGAGGTGCCGAATAGGCCTGAAAAACTGTCGCCAAACATAATGGCAAAACCAACAGCCCAGAAAATAGTGCTGGAGATGGTGAAATCGGTAATATTTTTGGCGGCAACATTAATGCTGTTTTTACTTCGAACCAGTCCGCTTTCAAGGCATAAGAAACCCGCCTGCATGACAAAAACCAGCATGGCAGAACATAAAATCCAAAGTATATCCATTAGCTTAATTTATCCGACTATTTTGTTGGGTATTTAGAGCCATTTATACTTGATAGGCTAGTAAAAATCTAGGGATAACTGGAGAAAAAATAGGGTTTGGGAAAATAGCCGGAGTAAGGAGCCGGCTTATGTTAGGCCTTCCTCATGACTTGGCTTCTTGGGATAAATGTTTGTTGATTACAGCAGGTAGATTCTTAGGCGAATGAATGCGCAGTTGTTTATTGACATTGAACCGGCCAAATACAACCACAATATCATTGGCTGTCACGCCAAATTCTTTTGCCAGGAATCGAACCATATGATCGGTTGCCCTGCCGCCTACCGGCGTGGCAGTGACGCTCACCTTAAGTTGCTTGCCTTTGGCCTTGCCGATAGCGTCTTTTTTTGCGCTAGGTGTGCCGAGAATATTAAGGACTAGCGTATCGCCATCCCAAGCGCAGAAAGAATTCATTGCCAATCGTTTGTGAGTCACTCTATCCTCGTTATGTGTTGATGTGTTGATGTGTTGATGTGTTGATGTGTTGATGTGTTTTTTATGTTGCCGCGCGTCGAACGGGAATGCCGTTAAGGCGCGTAACCCTGTTAAAAATTCACGGGTTCCCTAGTCACGTAGGGTGCGCAACGCGCACCATTTGCGGATTTCAGAATCTCAACGGCATCGGAAAGGCGCGGCGCGCAATGCGCACCCTACTTGGTTTGTTTTATGTGGCGCCTGAACTACCCTCTTCGTCGTCCAAGGCAACGACGAGCAAACCCTCTTGCCGGATCATAGCTTTAAAGCCTTTCATCACGGGCCGGGAGATAGCCGTTTCCGCCAGCAGGCGTTTTTCGTAGATAATGTTTTTCGTTGCTTCATCGGGATGCTCACGGGCTTGCGCAATCAACAGGTGGAGTGCCGTATCCAGCAGATGGCCGGGTTGCGTCCTCACTTCGTCGTAAAGCAGTTCCATTACCCGCTTTTCCTCTGTCCGCATTTTGCATTTGCCGTCGAGAATTTTCAGCATCACGGCGGTAGCGCAATCGACATGGATAGGCGCTAGGGGATGGGCCAGCGCCCAGCGGGCTACGTCATCATTGGTCATACACTCTCCTCGTCGATTTTTTGCCTATAGTTTACTTTCTTCGGTCGCCCTATGCATCATACTCGGCATTCATCAGCCCGAATTTGATAATGCATTCACCGTCTCTGGAGCTTGGGAGCTACGTAGGGTGCGCAATATAATAAAAGGGACGCATAAAATCCAGACCTGACTCGGTGGTTTCCTTGGCCCCGTGGTTTCAATGGATATGATTATCCTTAAAGTGTAGGCAAAAGAGGATGAATAACATACTATGGCACACCCCAAATTATTCTGATTCTGGGTATAAATCTAAATTTTAGGAATTAACATGAAAGAAATTACAGTTGATAGCAACCCAAGTGAAGCGCTTTTAAAAAAAATGGGGGTTGCTTATTGGCCGACATGGGGAAAAGAAGTCTCTGTATTCCCATGGGAATTCGTTACGACAGAAACAGCATTTATTTTAGAAGGTGAATGTGAAATGACCCCTGCTGACGGCGGCCCTTCAACGACTTTCAAAGCCGGTGATTTAGTGGTATTTCCATTAGGCTATAAAGGTACTTGGGAAGTGAAAAAAGCACTTAAAAAGCAGTTTAAACACAGCAACGGCAACATTGTAAAATGCACTTTTAACCGTTTTAAAATATGGTCAAATTTCATTAAATCATTCATGAAGTGAAGTTCGCTCCCATTATTCCCGCAATAACGGCTTCTGATATTTTGACAAGTTCGTATTCTGAAGATGAATAAATATCACCTTCTTTATTACCCAACGCTATGTTTATCACATCAGGCTTATCATCATGGATAAGAATAATGATTTTTTTATCTAGAGCAATAACAACGAATTGTGATTACATTCGCTTTTATGCCTAGATTCCGTAAGGTTTTATTTATTATTCCCATGAATGTATCGATATTATCAAAATTGCTATAGATCACATCAATCGCCCTAGCGGCAATCTCTGATAAATTTTGTACTATGCAAATAAGCAGGGTTACGCGGCGGAGTCTCGTAGGGTGCGCAACGCGCACCATTTGCGGATTTCAGAACTTCAACGGCATCGGAAAGGCGCGCGATGCGCCCCCTACTTGGCTAAGCGGTCGGAAAAAGCGTAGTCCACTTTACTTCCCCTTTTTACGTCGACTTATAACACGGTTGATTGAATTGGATACATCCTCAAATTTGAATCCGTCGAGCGCAAAAGACTGTTTAGGGAGATTGGTTGAAATATCCGAAGGCAGTGGAAGCATGAAATTTCGCTTAACCTTATCCATTGCATGTGACCAGTCACGGAACCCTGGCTGGTACTCTTGATTATTTTTGTAGATAGTGAACCGCTTATTCCAGTAATCAACCCTAAACTTTTCGAAATCAGCCACGGTCAGCGTCATTATTTGCATGCTGGGATCATGGTAGTCATCGCCAAAATTTGCGAAATCCCTTATTTCGGTCAAGTAGAACGTTCCATTCTTTAGCCTGAACTTGTATTCGGTATCATATACACCGTGATGAGCGTAGCCCGCATGAATAACAACCAAGCCGTTTTTTAAGCTTACTGAAGGATATGGCAGATCACCCAGATTAGCCATTGCAATAGGTTCATAACTTCCGCTTGGCGTGACAATTGCGACAACTATGGAATCCTCGTTGAGTATTGTCGCTAAATATTTTTTACCATTTATAGTGCCGCTCTGCTCTGCCAAATGTTCGCTAGAAAACTGGCTTGCGGCTTCTCTGATTGCGGGGATAGTGGAAATATAATCCGGTTTGCCAACGACAATGAACTCACCTGGAGTATCGGCGAAGGCACAGTGAATTTTGAACAACAAGCAGATTATGGCTAATAAACGCATAGGGCTCTAACGTAATGCTAACCGGGCGCGGCACGGAAAGCTGAAAAATAAAACCGCATTGTAATCGCGCTCCGGTTGAGCGACGGAGTAGGCCGGATGTGTGATTGCAAGACCCGACCTCGCGCTCTGTTGTCGCTAAATATTTTTTACCATTTATAGTGCCGCTCTGCTCTGCCAAATGTTCGCTAGCCCTGTAGGTCGGGCAACATCTTTTCGTTGCCCGACATCATTAATCGTCGGGCATAAACAGCATGCCCGACCTACAGAACTCCGGTTGAGCGACGGAGTAGGCTGGATGTGTGATTGCAAGACCTGACCCCGCGCTCTTGACGGAAAGCTGAAAAATAAAACCGCATTGTAACCGCGCTCCGGTTGAGCGACGGGGTAGGCCGGATGTGTGATTGCAAGACCCGACCCCGCGCTTCATTCGACCCCGCGCTTCATTGAGATGTGTATAAAGATGAGCGCAGCGCGTGGGAACGAGGAACAGTTCCATTATCCATTATCCATGATACCTGTTAGGAAATAGCTTATGCATGTATTCATAAGCTTTAGCTGCATTCGCAAGATTAGGGCTTAAGGAGTGTCGAGTGATGCCCAAATCAAACAGTAACCTTAACATATCATCGGCTTTATTTGCAGGAAGCAAAGCCCTATGGATTTGTATTTCTGGGTAATCGTTATACAAGTCCGGCCATTTGTAATGCTTAAGGAAATAGGAATTAGCTTTTTTGAAATCAACAAAAACACCCTTTTGATTGAGTAAGTTAGAGTTTTCATGTCTAGGGGCTTTAATGATTTCTATTGGAGAGTCATCCTTGATAGGCATGATATTAAAATGATAGATAGCGATTTGATTAACGTCTGATTTTGGGCATGAACAAGATGCGTTAGAAATAGACGATGCTTGCTCAGCAGCAAAATAGCAAGCAACTAAAGGTGATTCGCTCCAATCAGTAAATCTGGTTGGCACGCCATGATGTTGTGCTAAAGCTTTAGTTCGCAGGAAATCGTTTGTAGGGAATACATCATCGAAATCAACTTCTTTTTTTTTATTTAGTGCTTTTTTTATTGCGCCAAAAATCAAGTCAAAACCACGTTTTTCGAGTGCGTAATCTATTGGTGTTGTAATTCCCATTGCGTCAGCATTATTTAAAAAGATATTGATAGCCATTGCTTCCGCATGAAGATGTTTGAGCAGCCAGCGTTTAGCACTTTCAATGTCATGTTTGGCGGCAATATATTCTGGTGGCTGCGGAGTAAATTTCGGCCAATCTGTTTCTGGGCGAAAAGCGCTCGGTAATAATGGCCAATCAGAATTGGATTGTCCTCTAAATATATATCCAGCTTTTCCTGTGATAGCTGCTGTAAATCTATCACTCGTCCGAAACATGTCGTCACTAAGAAAATAATCAATTACTTTTTTAGCTTCATCAAATGTTTTATCAAACCAATTTATTGTGTTCATAGTCTTGTAACCCAATATGCATCATGCACGACTGTTTCAGATAAGATCGTTTTACAAATTATGCAATCATAACTGTTAATGGCCAATTAAACTGAGCCAAAAATGGCCATTAATTTTGAGCCACTTTTTCAGATTTCTTTTTAACAATGAATCTGAGACAGTCCCTGATTTTTATTCAAGGACTGTTATGAAGGAGTGGATTGTGATC
>JADHTX010000103.1 GCA_016784875.1 Methylobacter sp. | reverse complement strand
CAGCCGCTACCCGATGTACAACGCGCCATTACCGATGTCATTCGGATTGTACTCGGATTATGCTCGTTGAATAATTGTCCGACTTCTTCCAGGAAGGGCAGTATAAAATGACCGTGGCGAACCGATTATTACCTTGGCAACAGTCGAATTGGGAGCATTTGTACAGTTATATAGTGCAAAAGCGTATTCCTCAGGCTTTACTGATTACCGGTAATAAAGGGCTAGGCAAGCAGCAATTAGCTAATCAGTTTGCGGTAGCCTTGCTTTGCAAAACACCCCAGACTAATGGTACAGCTTGTGGACATTGCAGCAGCTGTTTATTGGTTAATGCCGATACACATCCTGATTTTATCCAAATACAACCTGAGGAGTTGGGTAAAGGCATAGGAATCGGACAGATACGCAGTCTGATTACCCGCTTAACCTTAAAGCCTCAGTTTGAGACTCAGCGTGTAGTTATTGTTAATCCAGCCGAAAAGATGAACAATTCCGCTGCTAATGCATTTTTAAAATGCCTTGAAGAGCCGACCGAGCGCACCAGTATTGTATTAATTACCGAAAAACCGGCCAAATTGCCTGCTACTATCATCAGTCGGTGCCAGAAACTGGCAGTAGCCACTCCGGATAAAGAGGTCGTAGTTAAGTGGTTGGAAGAAGTCACACAAAACACCTCCTTTATTTTGCAAAAGGAAGATTTGTACCGCAACATCTCTTTAGCCCAAGGGGCGCCTCTACTGGCGCTGGAATATGCCAATGAGCAAACGTTAAGCTTGCGCAATGAATGTTTTGAGGCATGGATGGCGATAGCAAAACAGCTTAAATCTCCGATTATTATTGCTGAAGATTGGCATAAGTTACCGGCATCGCCGTTACTGTTTTGGATTACGTCATGGGTTATCGATACGATTAAGTGTTATTACCAACCTATAGTTAAAAATCTATATAATCCAGACCTGAATGAACAGTTGCAAGAACTGTCTCAGCGACTAGAATTAAAGGGGATATATACGTTGTATGATTTATTATTGTTAGATCGACAGCGACTGGATACCCAAATAAACAAGCAATTATTATTTGAAGAAATTTTAATCCAATGGCAAGAACTTAATCGGAGTAGATGACCATGGCAGATGCAGCGCCAGGACAAGGCATATTGTCCCTTTCAATTAAAGATAAAAACGCGTTGTACGCAGCCTACATGCCTTTTGTCAACAACGGCGGACTGTTTATTCCTACCAATCGTGAATATGAAATGGGGCAGGAGGTATTTATGCTGCTCAATTTAATGGATGAAACCGAACGGCTGCCAATAGCCGGTAAAATAATCTGGATAACGCCTGCTGGTTCGGAAGGTTATAGAGCCAGCGGCGTTGGCGTACAGTTTAGCGATCAAGACGGCGGACTCTCTCGCAATAAAATTGAAAACTATCTGGCCGGCTCTTTAGAAAATGACCGGTCGACACATACTATGTAAAGAAGGCTAAGGGCGAATGTTGTCGCTCAGTTTTTTTCGCCCTTAACCTTGTGCCTTTCCCCTGTTTTTATAAATCTTTCATGTTAATAGATTCCCATTGCCACCTGGATCGTATCGATTTGGTACCTTATCAAAATGATTTTTCCTGTTTTATGCGTGAAGCGGAAAATTGCCAAATTGAACACCTGCTATGTATTGCGATTGATTTGGAGTCCTATCCGGCAATGCTGGATTTGGTGTCCACTTATCCGCAAATATCCGTGACCGTAGGTGTGCATCCAAATGTTCAGGATGGGCAAGATCCCAGTGTCGAAGAACTCATCGATTTAGGTCGCTCCGACAAAATCATCGGCATAGGTGAAACCGGTTTGGATTATTTTCGTAGCGAAGGTGATTTAGACTGGCAACACCAACGATTCAGAAACCATATTCATGCCGCAAAAGCGTTGAAAAAACCGTTAATTATCCATACTCGAGAAGCTAAAGACCATACCTTGCGTATCCTGGAAGAAGAGGGCGCCGGTGAAGTTGGGGGGATTATCCATTGTTTTACCGAGGACTGGGAATTTGCCAAAAAAGCATTGGATTTGAATTTTCACATCTCTTTCTCAGGCATAGTGACCTTTAACAGCGCTAAGGAAATCAAACTAGTAGCAAAAAAAGTACCGGCAGACCGCTTTCTTATCGAAACCGATTCGCCTTATTTAGCCCCCGTCCCCTTCCGCGGTAGACCCAACTATCCAACCTATGTGCGTTATGTTGCCGAGCACCTGGCAGATTTGCGTGGAACGACGCTCAATAAAATCGCCGAGTCATCGACTGAGAATTTTTATAGATTATTCAGGCTTTCTTAGTCCTAAATTATAGGGTGCATCGTTTCCCCGCTACAGCGGGGAAACGATGCAGTGAGGAGTTTTAACGGTCGTCGCAAATATGATGACTGGATTTCTCGTTTTTTTGGGTAATTGTCGTTATTTTTGGCATCATATTTTTCATTCCTTCTCCGCATTTTTTCATTTTTTGCATGGCTTTATTGCTTGAAACTTCTTTGCTGAAAGCCATGGCCTTTTGCATGGCCTCGTCCCGCTTGCCGTCGGAGCATAGTGCTTGAGTTTCTGCCTCCATCTGTTTTGCTCTAGTCTCAAAGGCTTGCATTTCTGATTGATCAACATTTTGCATGCAGGCTTGCATTGCTTGTGCCTGTTGCATCATTTGCTGCATTTGCACTTCGCTCATTCCCCCCATGCTCTCTGCGAAAACAGGAAAAGGCAGCAATAAAATAAATAACACGATTGCTTGTTTCATGATCATCACTCCAAGAAAACACATCGGTTTAATGTGCTTTATAAACATAGCAGGTATGGTTAAACTAGGCGAATTTAGATCGGATAAGTATCGGTGTCGAGAATGCTGAGAAAAATCAGCAAAAAGCGTTGTGTTATTATATCGAAAAGAAATTATGGCCCGAGGTGTCCATTTGTTTGAATTATATTTACATAACTCCTTGCTGGTGGAAATGGAGATTGAGTGCTAAATGAACACTGATGTGGAGGGAAATATACAAGATTATCTGGATATTTGTATCAGCAAGCAGCAATTAACTGTTTATACGGATGGCAAACGAGTGCTGGGTTACCCTGTTTCTACTGCTAAAAAAGGCGCGGGCGAATTAATGGGTAGCGAATGTACGCCTACTGGCTGGCATAAAATTAGAGCTAAAATTGGTGCAGGACAAGCGTTGCATTCAGTCTTTGTTGGCAGACGCTTCACGGGTGAAATTTATAATGACGATCTGTATGGGCAATATCCTCAACGCGACTGGATATTAACTCGGATCCTGTGGCTCGGTGGCTTGGAACCGGGTAAAAATCGCTACGGCAAAGTCGATACGATTTGGCGATATATTTATATACATGGCTGTCCTGACCATTTAATGAATGGCAGTCCTGAATCGCACGGTTGTATTCGCATGAAAAATGCCGATGTTTTGGATTTGTTTAATCGGGTCGAGGTTGGAGTTAAAGTTTATATTCATGAATAATTGTTTTTTAGTCGAAGTAACGTTTTGTTATGTCCCAATGAGGGCGGCGTGACACGTATCATTTTAGGTGTCGAATATGACGGCAGCGGTTTTTCCGGTTGGCAGTGGCAAACTGATCAGCGCAGTGTTCAGCAAGCGCTTGAACAGGCTTTGTCGAAAGTCGCCAATCATAAGGTTACTGTGCAGTGTGCTGGAAGAACCGATACCGGTGTGCATGCGCTAGAGCAGGTTGTCCATTTTGACCCAAAAATAGAGCGCGATCTTCATGCCTGGATGCTGGGCGGCAATAGTAATTTATCGGACGATGTCAGAATCACTTGGGTAAAACCGGCAGTAGACGATTTTCATGCCAGATACAGCGCCATTGCCCGTTTTTATCGCTACGTCATTCTAAATCGGCCTATCAAGTCGGCATTATTGCGCAAACAGGTAACTTGGCATCATAACCCGTTGGATGTCGATAAAATGCACGCTGCGGCGCAACATCTCATCGGCAAGCATGATTTTACTTCGTTCAGAGCGCAAGGCTGCCAGTCTAAAAGTCCTTGCCGGGAGATGTATTTTATCGATGTTTATCGTGACGGCGATAAAGTGATTATTGATATTTCCGCCAACGCCTTTTTACATCATATGGTCAGAAACATTGCCGGAGTGTTGATGGCTATTGGTGCCGGAAAGCAGGAAGTCACTTGGACAGAAGAACTGTTGGAGGTTAAAAGCCGTAAGTTGGGCGGGGTCACGGCGCCTCCCGATGGCTTGTATTTAGGTGCGGTTTATTATCCTGATCATTATGGTATTGCCAAGCATGCGGTATTCGATAAATTACCGGTTGATGCTAAACGACATGATTAAGCTAGGTGGAAGCGTTGTATTTTAAGGCTTGTTACTTATTTGCTTTTGTCTGAATATCGAGTAGATTGTTCTCTTTACTAACAAAAACGATGGTTAATATGAATAATTTTTTGTCTTTTCAAATTCATGGTGGGGCTGATCATGGGGGCGGTGTTGCGGATAATATTGCAGGCCTGCTGACTTTTTTTGAAGAGCTCTCGACACACGATCCTAAGGGTGTTTTTTCGATATTAATGCCCGGCATTGCCAATATGGACAATATTCATCCTCTATTAGTGCATTTTCCTATCGCATTTCTATCGGCTTTTTTTGTTTTGGACATGGTCGGTACGCTGGCCAAAAAGCCGCATTGGCGCAATGTCGCCAGTTGGTTGTTGTATTTGGGGACTGTCGCCGCCGTATTTACCGTGACAGCCGGTTTCATTGCCGCCGGTTCGGTAGCGCATGGGGATGATGTTCATGCCATTATGGAAAGGCATGAGCATTTAGGTGTATCAGTGCTGTCTCTTGCGATTTTGTTGTCGGCTTGGCGCATGAAAAGCGGAAGTGTGATTCAAGGTGGAGCAAACAGCTTTTTTTTGATATTGGCAGCGTTGCTTTGTGTGTTGATGATGTTAGGCGCTGATTTAGGCGGTTTGATGGTATATAAATATGGCGTGGCCGTTAAAGCGGTTTCAGCACCTGGTGTTCATGAACATGTTCATGAACACCAGCATTAAATAATTTAGCGGCAACTGGGTCAAATAGATTCATAAAACAAGGCTATGTCATCGTTAAGTATGAAGCCCTTATAGAATGCGGCTTTGGGGGAATGTCATAATCCGCATCAAATAAGACTTTTCACAAAAAGAAAAAACTTTCAACAATTAACGATGACATAGCCTAAAACAATGAACAGCTGCAAGGACGCAAACGACTTTGATGTGTGCTGATTTTGATGCACTATACTTTAGATAAATACATTGTTTCTTCATGCTTAATTTTGATTTGTAAGTAAATCATCGTGTTGTTTTGTGGTATTCTACCCGGCTAGCTTTTTTTTGGATAAATTTCTCATATCACTTTATGCGAACTCGCGTTAAAATTTGCGGTTTTACCCGCGTTGAAGATGCCGTTTGTGCGGCTAGCGTAGGCGTGGATGCAATCGGTTTGGTGTTTTATCCGCCTAGCCCCAGAAATGTTGATATTGAGCAAGCGATTAATATAGTTGAGTCCTTGCCTGCGTTTGTTTCGGTGGTCGCTTTGTTTGTCGACGAGCAAGAAGCACGGGTACGTGATGTTCTGGAACGGGTGCCGATTGATTGTCTACAATTTCATGGCGATGAACCGGCTGAAGCTTGCAGGCTTTATGGTAAACGTTATATGAAAGCGGTGCGGATGCAGGAGGGTATCGATATTGCAGCTTTGGCTCTGCAATATCATGATGCAGCAGGATTGCTGTTGGATGCTTATCACCCGGGAGCGAAAGGCGGTACGGGCAGTCGATTTGATTGGAACAGGATTCCTGAATATTGCACACTGCCAATCATATTGGCAGGCGGCTTGGATGAACATAATGCCAGACAGGCGATACAGACAGTACGACCCTATGCGCTGGATGTCAGTAGCGGTGTAGAAGCAGAAAAAGGTGTTAAGGATGCGCTAAAAATGGCGGCATTCATACGTGAAGTTAATGAGGGTGACAGAATAATAATATGACAGAAAAATATAATATGCCCGATGAGCGGGGACACTTTGGCCCTTACGGCGGAATGTTTGTGGCAGAAACATTGATGCTGCCGATTCAGGAATTGAATGCTGCTTATCAGCAGTATTTGGACGATCCTGATTTTATAGCGGAACTGGATGCCGATTTAAAGCATTATGTTGGCCGACCTTCGCCTTTATATCATGCCGAACGCTGGAGTCGAGAGCTTGGCGGCGCGCAAATATATTTAAAACGCGAAGACCTTAATCATACCGGCGCACATAAAATAAACAATACGATTGGTCAGGCTTTATTGGCCAAGCGTATGGGCAAGACGCGTATTATTGCAGAGACGGGAGCCGGTCAGCATGGCGTTGCGACAGCAACGGTTGCTGCCAGGCTGGGATTGGAGTGTGTGGTCTACATGGGCGCAGTCGATGTTGCGCGACAGTCATTAAATGTCTATCGTATGAAGTTATTGGGCGCTACAGTTGTTGCGGTTGAATCCGGCTCAAAAACCCTAAAAGATGCGTTGAACGAAGCACTCAGAGACTGGGTGACCAATGTCGATAATACCTTTTATATTATCGGTACGGTTGCAGGCCCTCATCCTTATCCGGCGATGGTTAGGGATTTTCAGGCTATTATCGGTCGTGAAGCCAAGCAACAATGCCAGGATCAAGTCGGACGATTACCTGATGCGCTGGTTGCCTGTGTCGGCGGCGGGTCAAATGCTATCGGCCTGTTTTATCCGTTTATCGATGACCGTTCAGTGAAAATGATCGGCGTTGAAGCGGCGGGCGACGGCGTCGAAACGGGGCGTCATTCTGCGCCTTTATGCGCGGGTCGTCCAGGCGTACTGCATGGTAACCGGACTTATTTAATGGAAGATGACGACGGTGAAATTATCGAGACGCACTCTATTTCAGCCGGTTTGGATTATCCGGGTGTAGGCCCGGAACATGCTTGGTTAAAAGATACCGGCAGAGCTGAATATGTCAATATTACCGATACCGAGGCATTGGAAGGTTTCCACGCATTAACTCGAATGGAGGGCATTATTCCAGCTTTAGAATCAAGCCATGCGATGGCTTACACGATGAAGCTTGCACCTACCATGAGCAAAGACGAAATTATCATAGTCTGCCTGTCCGGTCGCGGCGATAAAGATATGCAAACCATGGCGCAACGCGAGGGGATAGAACTGTGAGTCGATTAGCTGCAACATTTGAAGCGTTATCTAAAACAGGCCGAAAGGCATTAGTCCCGTTTATTACCGCAGGCGACCCTAGACCCGATTTCACCTTGCCGATGATGCATGCGATGGTCGATGCCGGCGTTGATGTGATTGAGTTGGGAGTGCCTTTTTCCGATCCAATGGCAGACGGCCCAGTTATTCAAAGGGCCAGCGAACGAGCTTTAGAACATAAAATGAGCTTAAGACGGGTGCTGGCAATCGCAACAGAATTTAGAAAAACCAATCAACATACGCCGGTGGTGTTGATGGGCTATGTAAATCCTATTGAAGCCATGGGTTATGAAGATTTTGCCAATGCCGCTCAACGCGCCGATATTGACGGTGTTTTGACCGTTGATTTGCCGCCGGAAGAAGCCGAACAATGCGTGGCCTTGTTAAAGGCGCGAGACATCGATCCGATTTTTTTATTAGCGCCCAATAGTACCGATGAACGTATTAAAAAGATGGATGTCGCCGGTAGCGGTTATCTTTATTACGTTTCACTGAAAGGCGTAACCGGTGCCGGGCATTTGAATGTTGTCGATGTCGAAGCCAAGCTTAAGCAAATCAAGGCGAACACCCGTCTTCCTGTAGCAATCGGTTTTGGCGTCAAGGATGCTCAAACGGCAAAGACGGTTGCCGATTTGGGTGACGGAGTAGTTGTCGGCAGCGCCCTGATCGGTAAAATCGAAGCGAATCTGGATGATCTGGAACGTGCCAAAACAGAGATCATCGAGTTATTAACATCCATGCGCCAAGCAATGGATAGCGAATAGTTAGATAGGTAAGATGGGCTGATATAAGGAGGTCCATCAAACAACAGTAACACAAAAGGGCATATAAATGAGTTGGTTTGAAAAGTTAATCCCTTCAACAATCAGAACGGAAGGGTCGAATAAAAAAGGCGCCGTGCCGGAAGGATTGTGGAATAAGTGCCCCAGTTGCAATGCGATTCTTTACAATACGGAGCTGGAAAGGAATTTCAGTGTTTGCCCAAAATGTGAGCATCACATGCGCATTTCGGCCAGAACGCGGTTGACTATGTTTTTGGATGAAGGCGATCAGGAAGAAATAGGTAAAAATGTTAAGCCTATCGACCCGTTAAAATTCAAAGACAGTAAGAAATATAAAGACAGAATTACCCAAGCGCAAAAACAGACTAAAGAAAATGATGCGTTGGTGGTGATCAAAGGTCAGTTAAAAGGTCAGGATATTGTTGCGGCGGCTTTCGATTTCGGCTTTATGGGCGGGTCTATGGGTTCTGTAGTCGGCGAAAAATTTGTTCGCGGCATCAACAAGAGTTTGGAGTTGGGTGTGCCGTTTATTGTGTTCACCGCCAGTGGTGGCGCACGGATGCAGGAGTCGTTGTTTTCCTTGTTCCAGATGGCGAAAACCAGCGCCGCATTAGCTAAATTATCCGATGCCGGACTTCCGTATATCTCGTTTATGACCGATCCGACGATGGGCGGCGTTTCAGCCAGTTTGGCCATGTTGGGCGATATTAATGTTGCCGAACCGAATGCCTTGATCGGTTTTGCCGGCCCTCGGGTCATCGAGCAAACCGTTCGCGAAAAACTGCCTGAAGGCTTTCAGCGTAGCGAGTTTTTACAGGAACATGGCGCTATCGATATGATTATCGACAGACGTGAAATGCGCGATAAGATTGCCGGAATTTTAGCGCTGTTGATGGCGGGTAGAGACCAAATTCATCTTAGCACCCCGTTGTCGAAGGGGGAAGCCGAAGGCGCTGGGAAACTTGAAGTTGAAGCGGATGATGCTTTGCATCACTCGGATCAGGAAGACTAATATCATTACCGGTTAATGATACGTTTTGATTCGCTAGAGGGCTGGTTGAAGTGGCAGGAAAGCTTGCATCCTTTAGTCATCGATCTGGGTTTGGAGCGGGCCGCACAGGTTTTTTATGCGCTTAATCCAGACTATGTCAAACCTCCAACTATTACAGTTGCAGGAACCAACGGCAAAGGCTCGTCTGTTGCTTATCTTGAGGCCATATACACGGCTCAAGGCTATCGAGTCGGGGCTTATACGTCGCCGCATATCCTGAAATATAATGAAAGAATAAAAATTGACGGAAAACCGGTAACGGATGACAAGATTTGCGAAGCATTTGCAAGAATAGAGTCGGTACGGGGCAATACCTCATTAAGCTACTTTGAATTCGGTACTCTGGCAGCATTAGACATATTTTACCGTGCTGGAGTCGATGTCCAATTGCTTGAGGTTGGTTTGGGCGGACGATTGGATGCAGTTAACATTGTCGATCCCGATGTGGCCTTAATCACCACTATCAGTATCGATCATATTGAGTGGCTGGGCGGTACGCGTGAAGCCATAGGACGAGAAAAGGCCGGGATTTTTCGAGCGGGAGTTCCTGCAGTCATAGGTGATCCAGCTCCCCCTGAATCATTACTACAGAGTGCAGTTGAACAACATGCCTTGCTGTACTGTATCGATAAGGATTTTAGCTTTAAAAAGCAGGCAACAGGATGGGATTGGTTTTCTGCCGACCGGCAAATGTTACAATTACCGGAACCGAATTTAAAAGGCGAGCACCAGTATAGTAATGCATCGGCAGTTATTTTAGCAGCAACCAAAATGGCTGATACTTTACCGGTTACTGAAGCATCGATAAAACAGGGACTGAAAACAGTCCAATTAGCGGGGCGATTTCAATTGATTGACGGAAAAATCCCAGTGTTGCTTGATGTGGGGCATAACCCGCAGGCAGTCAGAACCTTGGCTGATTATGTGACTGCCGCTTTTCCCGGAAGACGCATTCATGCGGTTTTTTCAATGATGAAAGACAAGGACATTGCCGGGGTCCTTGAAATAATGAATCTGGTGGTTTACGACTGGTTTTTTGCGCCTTTGGCAAATCCTAGAGCAGTTACGGAACCGGCGATGCGTGAGATTTTTTCACAAAGTTCGGTGGACAGGGTTTCTTTTGGTTTTTCTGG
>JADHTX010000102.1 GCA_016784875.1 Methylobacter sp. | reverse complement strand
GTTCAAGCTCGACAGCCGTCTCGACATCGAGGCGGATTCGTTAACCCGCCTGATCGACGAACTGGAAGCGCTGATCGACACAACCATTTTTAACGGTCGGCTTGCCGATTTTCAGGCCTTATCCAATGAATCGCAATTGCACAGCTGGTTAAGGCAAAACAATGCCTTACCTGCCGAATTGCTGAACTATTTATATAGCCAAGATTGGGGGACAACCGGTCAAAACGAGATTTCCTGCTTGCCCGAGCTTGATCCCGACAGCTTAAGCCGACAGCTGCTACAGGAAGATCTAACCTTATTCAGCCGAACACCGCACTGGCAAGGCCGCTGTTATGAAAGCACGCTGTTTAACCGCCAACTGTCGCAACCCTTAATTGCGGAAATGCATGGCCGTTACGGTAACGGTTTGATCGTCCGAATACTGGCCCGTTTACTGGAACTCGCCTTAATACCCTCCCAACTCAGAAAGCTTTTAACCTTAAAAAATCCTAAATGCTCAGACGCCTACAACAACGGCATCGGCCTAGCTCAAGTCCAAGCGGCACGCGGCCTGTTGATTCATCGCCTTGAATTACGGCAAGGACGCATACATGACTACCGAATCGTCGCCCCTACCGAATGGAATTTCCATCCCAAAGGCGTCGTCGCCCAAGGCTTGAAACAATTGACAGCCGCAAATCCGAATGACCTGAAACAACAGGCGGAACTTTACATCAACGCGGTAGACCCTTGCGTCCAATACGCGTTACACTTAAGCCCACAGTCGTAACGAGATAAAATCCTATGCATGACAATTCTGTCAGGAACAAATTTGCATTTACCCGAAGAGGGCATGGCGGGGATCGTCTGCATGACAAATCCGCCGGGAGCGGATTTGCACTTGCCCGTAGGGTGCATGGCAGGGACAGCTATGCATGAACTTTCCCTCTGCGAAAGCATTTTGCAGGTCTTGGAACAACAGGCCGAAACCCAGCAATACAGCAAAGTCAAAACCGTTTGGCTGGAAATCGGTGCCTTAGCCAGTGTAGAAACCGAGGCATTGCGTTTCAGTTTCGACGTGGTCATTCAAGGTTCGATAGCCGAAAATGCCCGCCTTGAAATCATCGAAATACCGGGCCAGGCCTGGTGCATGCCGTGCAGCCGCAATGTCGTTGTGCAGCAGTTATACGATTTATGTCCGCACTGCGGCAGCCATCAATTACAAGTTAACAGCGGAGATCAAATGCGAATCAAAGAACTGGAGGTAGAATAATGTGCGGTGTATGCGGCTGCGGCGAGGGCCATTCCCACTCGCACGATCACGATCACGATCACGATCACGATCATGATCATGATCATTCCCATGACCACCCTCATCACGACCACGATGCCGAGCATTCCCATGCGCCGGGCTTAAGCCAAGCGCGGATGGTGCAAATCGAGCAGGATATTTTATCCAAAAACAACCAATACGCAGCCGAAAACCGCCGCTATTTTAGTGAGCGCGGCATGCTGGTCTTGAATTTGGTGTCCAGCCCCGGTTCCGGCAAGACCACATTGCTGACCGAAACCATCGGCCGGTTAAAAGACGACTTAAATATTGCCGTTATCGAAGGCGACCAGCAAACCACCAGAGACGCCGAGCGCATCCGGGCCACCGGGGTACCGGCTTTGCAGATCAACACCGGCAAAGGATGCCATCTTGATGCGCACCGGGTCGGCCATGCGCTGGAAAGCCTAGAACTGAAAGAGCACAGCTTGTTGTTCATCGAAAACGTCGGCAACCTGGTTTGCCCTTCGTCGTTCGACTTGGGCGAAGCGCATAAAGTGGTCATTTTGTCGGTCACCGAAGGCGAGGACAAGCCGATCAAGTACCCCGACATGTTCCATGCCGCCGACCTGATGATTTTGAACAAGACCGACCTATTGCCGCACCTGGATTTCGATGTCGAGCAATGCATACAGTACGCCAAGCAGGTCAACCCGCGCATCAAGATATTATCGCTGTCAGCCAAAACCGGCGAAGGCATGGACAGCTGGCTGCGCTGGCTGAAGGCCGAATTGGAATTGCAGCGGATTGATTATGCGTAGCGACGAACTGAGAAACGGTGCGCACAGCGCACCCTACAATACAATCGAGATACTTTTATGTGCCTAGCCCTCCCCGCCCAAATCGTCGCCCTCGATCCCGCCAACAACATGGCGACCGCCTCGGTCGGTAATGTCAAAGTCGAAGTGTCGCTGGCTCTGGTCGATGATGTCGCACTCGGCGATTACGTCTTGGTGCATGTCGGTTATGCGCTGAATAAAATCGACGAGGACGAAGCCTTAAAAACCCTGGCCCTGTTTGCCGAAGCCGGATTAATGTCGAACGCATGAAATACATCAGCGAATTCAGACAGCAAGACCTCGCCCAGCAGCTGTCCAAAACCATAGCGCAAACCGTCGATCCTAACCGGCATTACCGGCTGATGGAATTTTGCGGCGGCCATACCCATGCCATTTTCCGCTACGGCGTTCAGGATTTAATGCCGTCCAATGTCGAATTCATCCACGGCCCCGGCTGCCCGGTCTGCGTATTGCCGACCGGTCGCATCGACAATGCGATACAACTGGCCGAACGCCAAGACGTGATTCTCTGCACCTATGCCGACTTGATGCGGGTTCCTGCTACCGGTCGTAACAGCTTGCTGAAAGCCAAGGCGGACGGCTCGGACATTCGGATGATTTATTCGACCCAAGACGCGTTGAAAATCGCTAGGGAAAATCCTGAAAAACAGGTGGTGTTTTTCGCGATCGGCTTTGAAACCACCACGCCGCCGACCGCCGTCGCGATCAAGCAGGCGCAGGCCAAGGGATTGAAAAATTTTTCGGTGTTCTGCAATCATGTGCTGACCCCTGCCGCGATGCAGGCGATACTGGATGCGCCGCAACCGGTCGCGATTGATGCTTTTCTCGGGCCTTCCCACGTCAGCACGGTGATCGGCAGTCAGCCCTATGAAACATTTGCCGAGCGTTATGCGAAACCGATAGTCATCGCCGGTTTCGAACCGCTGGACGTAATGCAGTCGGCGCTGATGCTGATCCGCCAACTCAACGAAGGCCGTCACGAGGTCCAAAACGAATACAGCCGCGCCGTGACCCGGCAAGGCAATCTGAAAGCACAAGCCTTGGTGCAGGAAGTGTTTGAGCTGCGCCCGCAATTCGAATGGCGCGGCTTAGGTTTGATTCCCGATAGCGCGTTGAAGCTAAAAGCGGACTATGCCGATTTCGATGCCGAGCTACGTTTTGATATGCCTGCGATTCAGGCAAGTGATGCAAAAGGCTGCGAATGTCCGGCCATCCTGCGCGGCGCGAAAAAACCGCAGGATTGCAAATTATTGGGCACGGTTTGCACGCCGGAAAATCCGATGGGATCTTGCATGGTTTCGTCTGAGGGGGCTTGTGCGGCGTATTGGTCTTATGGGCGGATTCGGGGTTAGGCATAGGATAAGACCTAGCAATATTTCCATTAATTGGTACTCAATTCTGATGAGTTCACCGTACTCAATTTCGAACATCAGTTTGTCGTTTCTCTCCGTTCGTCCTGAGCTTGTCGAAGGATGAACGGAGAGAAACGACAAGCTTCCGGCAATTCATTAAAGGACAAAAATGTTTTGGGTTTATATTCTTCGTTGTGCCGACGGCAGTTATTACACAGGACACACCGACAACCTTGAAATGCGCATCGCTCAACATCAGGCGGGAGAATGCCCTGGTTATACAGTAACGCGCCGCCCCTTGGAGCTTGTCTGGTCGCAAGATTGTCCCACTCGGGAAGAGGCCTTGTCAGCTGAGCGGCAGATCAAGGGTTGGAGCCGCAAAAAGAAAGAAGCCATGATACGCGGCGACTGGGCTGAAGTATCCCGTTTGGCCCAAAGTAAATCCGCTCATCCTTCGACAAGCTCAGGACGAACGGATTTATTTTTAAGTTCTCCCAAACAAAGTCGATGGGACTCTGATTGAGGGGTTTGGGTTTATACCTATTCTATTTCACATAGGGTCTGAAGAAAAATGATCGAAGAAAAGGAAAAACAGATAAATTTGGTTTCAAATGTACGGTGCAATAGCGATGCATACATATTGCGTCTTACTGCGTAAAAAAATAATATTCTTAACTATCCTCCATGAAAGATAAATCCAGTTTATTTGAACTAATTTCTGATTTCAAAGAAGAATTCCGAAGCCTTCTTCTTGATGCATTGAAAGAAGGATTAACACATGTTGGTCAAGCAGTTGAGACCAAAAAATACATCGGTCATTATTACAATTGGCCACAATTGTCTTATAGGAAAAATGGGCTACCAGATTTTTCTATAAATTCGCAAGGACCAATTCAGTACACGGATTGCTTTACAACGCGAGGAGGGACGGAACCTCTGATTGTTGAAGACAATATTACGTCTTTTAACAATCTTGTTACCTTTGTAGAAGAAAGACCAGATTTACTTAAACGCTTCTATCTTCAAGAATGGAAAGAGAATGCACGTGAAAATGATCTTTTTCCTGATATTCACAAATTTTTTATTAAATCACCAATAAAAGGTGCTATAGAAAGGTATGTGCATAAATACCAATCTTTTCTATATGAAGAAATTAAGGGAACAGAAACTATTGCGCCTATCATAAATTTTATTTTCAACAAAAAACTCTCTATTGACATAATCATTCCAATTTTATTCCTGGACTTTGAGCTAGATAAATTTACTATCACCGATGGTGTAGAAATAGTAAGAATAGAAGATCAGCTTCATCTTTCGCGTCATAACATAAAGTCATACAACATTAGCGTACATGAGTGCGTACTATCTTCCGCAACCCATGCGTTAATTCTAAAAAATTGGTCTGTGCCAAACGCAGAAAGCCTGCTTCGTTTCGATATTCTATATAATCCAACAGCTTACCCAATAGATTTAATTGAAAAATTTTTTGGAGTATTACGAATAGCGACAGGGGTTAATACAGGTTATGCCCAACTTCTGTCTTCACCAATTAAATGGGGGCATCTCCATTCTAAGGCAGATTTACCTGATCTTATAGGAGCAACAGTGCGCTCCTACCCTACCTGGTTCGAAAATTACTATTGGAACTTAGATTCTGTTCCGAAAATATCAGTGTCAGATATTGAAGTAATAAAGGATCTTTTTATTAAACTTATGGAATGTAAAGAAAACTCAATAGATATTGCCATCAAACGTCTAAATACATGCTTGGTTCGTGACACAGAGGAAGATTCCGTATTGGATGCAACGATTGCTTTAGAGGCATTATTTTCCGATGGCGGAACTCAAGAAATGACTCACAAATTAGCCATGAGAGTTGCCGCGTTATCCAAATTAACAGATGAATTTAAGAATGATCCGAAACAAGTATTCAAGGATATTAAAGGCATTTACAGCTACCGCTCTGCCATTGTTCATGGGAGCAAACAATTAGACAAAAAACGAGTTATTAAAATTAAAGAAGAAAAAACATCTGCTCATTCTGTGGCTATTGAATATCTTAGATTGTCGCTTAAGACATTACTACAGCATCCTGAGTATAGGAATCCAACAATAATTGATGACAAGCTGTTGCTTGCTAACACAAGTAAAGCCCAAGAAGAAGGTACACTTAAAATCAGACCTATCTGATTAGCCTAAAAATTCGGGATGATTTCCTCCCGTTTGCCGCGCCGAGCACCGGAGCTTTCGGCGGGAATAGCCCGTAGGGGCGCTGCATGGATGCAGCGCGTTGCCAGAGGGCCAGGGATGGCCCTTCTGGCAACCCCCGTCGAAAGCGAGGAGCGCAGGAAGCAAGCGGCAACCGGGTCGCCTTTTCTTTGGTTACTTTCTTTTGGCGAAGCAAAAGAAAGTAACTCGCCCTCGGGTGCGAGAACCCGATTAAAACAAAACCGTCGCGGCAGCGACACTTATTCAGACTTGATTGAATAGAGTTTAACCCCCACAAGCTATCAAATTAAAAATGACCGTAACAGAATATTGTCGAAGTCGGACGGTTAAGCCCTTCATGGTTCGACAAGGCTCTCTTGAGCGTAACCGAAGGGCTCACCACGAACGGCTTAACCTTAAACTATGCCTCCCCTTAAGTTGACAGCTTTGAATAGAACCGGATTAAACAAAATGCCTAAAATCACCCAATTATCGCAATTAGATTTAAACCAAACCTACAGTTATGCCGATTACTTGACCTGGCAATTAAATGAAGCCGTTGAGTTGATTAAAGGCAAAATCATGCTGATGTCGCCTGCGCCGAATGTAGCTCATCAGCGCATTGCCGGAAATTTATACGGAATTTTTTATAACTCCTTCCGCCATAAAAAATACCAATTTTTTCCTGCGCCGTTTGATGTGCGCCTATACGACCGCAAAAAATCCATTCTAGCCAACCAAGACATCCATACCGTTGTCCAGCCTGATTTGAGCGTTATCTGTAATCCTGAAGTGTTGGACGAACAAGGCTGCAACGGCGCGCCCGACTGGATTATTGAAATTTTATCCAAAGGCAATTCCAAGCGGGAGATGCAAATCAAATTTGAACTCTATCGGGAAAGCGGGGTACAGGAATACTGGATTGTTTATCCCAACGACCAAGCAATCCATCAATTTGTCCTGGATGACAACGGCCATTACCAACTTAAATTTATGTACACGGACGACGACATCGCCACGCCTCATTTATTCCCTAAAATGGCTATTGACCTGACAGACGTATTTGAAACCTGGCAAAAATAATAAAACACCGTGTATCAAAAGTCAGCATCAGCTGAATACTTACCAAAATCATTCCTATGCCCAATCCTTATACAACAAAATTAAATATTGCTACCGGTAAAGTCGACCTAAGCCACGGCGGCGGCGGCCGCGCGATGGCCCAACTGATCGACGAATTGTTCATCAAGCATTTCGACAACGACTTGCTTAAGCAACATAACGACCAAGCCTTGTTCAGCGTACCGGCAGGACGCTTGGTGATCAGCACCGACGGCCATGTGATTTCGCCGCTGTTTTTCCCGGGCGGCGACATCGGTTCGCTGGCGGTGCACGGCACGGTCAACGATGTGGCTATGTCCGGCGCAAAGCCGCTGTATCTGGCGGCGGGTTTCATACTGGAAGAAGGCTTCCCGCTGGCCGACCTGGAAAAAATCGTCATCAGCATGGCCGCCGCCGCTAAGCGCGCCGGTACGCCTGTCGTCACCGGCGACACCAAAGTGGTGGAGCGCGGCAAGGGC
This sequence comes from Methylobacter sp., assembly GCA_016784875.1. Lineage (GTDB taxonomy): Bacteria > Pseudomonadota > Gammaproteobacteria > Methylococcales > Methylomonadaceae > Methylobacter_A. The sequence continues at coordinate 3,075 of JADHTX010000102.1, read as the reverse complement.
GACGGGGTGTTCATTACCACGACCGGCGTCGGCATCGTGCCGGAGGGCGTCAATATCTCCGGCAACCTTGCGCAACCGGGTTGCGCTATTTTGGTCAGCGGTTCGATCGGCGACCACGGCGTTGCGATCATGGCCGGGCGGGAAAACCTGCAATTCGACACGACGATTGTATCCGATTCCGCCGCGCTGAATTCGCTGGTTGCCGACATGGTCTCCGCAGCTCCCGCCGGCATCCGTTGCTTGCGCGACCCGACCCGAGGCGGCTTGGCGACGGCCTTGAACGAGCTGGCGCAGCAATCCGGCGTCGGCATGGTCATCGACGAGACGCGGATTCCGATCAAATCCGAAGTCAAGGCCGCCTGTGAAATTCTCGGCCTCGACCCGCTGTATGTCGCCAACGAAGGCAAGCTGGTGTGCATTTGCAATGCGGCTGCCGCCGAATCGCTGTTGGCGGTGATGCGGCAGCATCCATTGGGCCGCGATGCCGCGATCATCGGAGAGGTGATTAGCGATGAGCACGGTTTCGTGCAAATGACCACGGCATTCGGCGGTCGGCGCATCGTCGATTGGCCGGTCGGCGAACAGTTGCCGCGCATCTGCTGATGTCCGGCAGGGCGATTCGGGTTCGCGGTATTGTGCAGGGCGTCGGTTTCAGGCCGACGATCTGGCGTCTCGCTAATCGACACCGCTTGTCCGGGGAAATCTGGAACGACGGGCAAGGCGTGATGATTCATGCCTACGGCAGCGATGAAGACCTTGAAACTTTCATCCGGCAAATACCCCTGCACAAACCGCCGCTGGCCCGAATAGACAGCCTGGAGGTACAGGCGCTGAAGGCACAGCCGCACAGCGATGAATTCCATATCGTCGCCAGCCGCAGTAATGGCATGGAAACACCTATCACCGCCGATGCTGCGACTTGCCTGGATTGTCTTACCGACATTGCCGATCCCGGCAACCGCCGCTACCGTTATCCATTTACCAACTGTACGCACTGCGGACCGCGATTGTCGATCATCCGGCAGGTGCCTTACGACCGTTGCCATACCAGCATGGCGGAATTTTCGATGTGTCCGCAATGCCGACAGGAATACAACGATCCCGCCGACCGCCGCTTCCACGCCCAAGCCAACTGCTGCCCTGACTGCGGCCCCAAGGTTTGGCTGGAAAATCCGCAAGGCCAACATCCGAATTGCATCGACCCGGTTAAACATGCCGCAAAACTGATCCGACAAGGCTACATCGTCGCGATCAAAGGTTTAGGCGGTTTTCATCTAGCCTGCAATGCGCTGGATGCCGCCGTCGTCGCCCGGCTGCGCGAACGCAAGCGCCGTTATGCCAAACCGTTCGCATTGATGGCTAAAGATGTGGACATGATTGCCCGTTACGCCATATTGGACGAACAGGAAACACGCGCCCTGCACGACAAGGCCGCGCCGATTGTGCTGTTGAAAGCGCAGGGGGAATCACTCGCGCCCGGCGTCGCGCCGGACGATGACAAGCTCGGCTTCATGCTGCCCTACACGCCGCTGCATACGCTGTTATTACAGGATTTGGACTCACCGATTGTGCTGACTTCCGGCAATATCAGCGACGAACCGCAATGCACGGATAACGACGAGGCGCGGGAAAAACTGGAGGGCATTGCCGATTATTGGCTGCTGCATGACCGGATCATCGTCAACAGGCTGGACGATTCGGTCATGCGGATGATGGCGGGTAGGATGCGCTTGTTGCGCCGGGCGAGAGGTTACAGCCCGGAAGCGCTGGCGTTGCCGCCCGGTTTCGGGCAGGCCGACAATGTCTTGGCGATGGGGTCCGAGCTTAAGAACAGTTTTTGTTTGCTTAAAAACGGTCAGGCCATCGTAGGCCAGCACATCGGTGACTTGGAAAATGCGGCGGTGCAATGCGATTACCGCAATGCTGTCGATCTGTACCAACAACTGTACGACTTCAATCCCCAATTTATCGCCGTCGATAACCATTCTGGCTATTTATCGACGCAATACGGTCAAATGCTGGCCGAAGACGCGACATTGATTCCTGTGCAACATCATCACGCCCATCTGGCCGCCTGTCTTGCCGAACACGGTATTGCTTTGGATGCGCCGCCGATATTGGCCGCCATCTTCGACGGCTTAGGCATGGGCGACAACGGCGGCTTTTGGGGCGGCGAGTTTTTGTTGGGGGATTACAAGGGCTGCACCCGACTCGGCCATTTCCAAGCTATCGCCTTGCCCGGCGGCACTCAGGCCATGCGAGAACCCTGGCGCAATGCCTATGCGCAACTGTCGCATTATTTCGACTGGCAAACGCTGCAACAAGATTATGCCGATCTGGACATCATCAAATTGCTGGCTAGCAAACCGCTGCCGACTTTGGCAATGATAATAGCCAAAAACCTCAACTCACCGCCCAGCAGTTCCTGCGGTCGTTGGTTCGACGCTTTCGCCGCCGCGCTCGGCCTGCATGCCGAGCAAGTCCAATACGAAGGTCAAGCGGCGATTGCACTGGAAATATTGGCAACGCCACTGTTTGCTGTCGAACAGCCCTACCCTCAAGCCTGGACTATCACCCGTATCGAAGACTTATCGGTATTAAGCTGGCAAGGCCTATGGTTCACCGTGCTGACCGACCTAAAGCTTGGTGTCGACAAAGCCCGGATTGCCGCCCGTATCCACCACAGTTTGATTGATGCGACAGTCCGCTTGTTAATCGATCTTAGCCAGCAAACAGGCACCGGCAGCATGGCTCTCAGCGGCGGCGTATTTCAAAACCGCTTGCTGTTGGAAGGAGTAACGGAACAATTGCAACGACATGGCAAAACGGTACTGTCGCCGGAATGCTATCCGATGAACGACGGCGGCTTGGCTTTAGGGCAAGCAATGATCGCGGCAGCGCATGGCATTTGAAGAAACACCAACATAGACAGGGTAAATCTTATCCCGATAGCCTACAACAACTGGCTAAAAACCGCCTAAAAGCACTATAATAGCCTGTTTTTTTAACTTCTGGAGATATGAATGCACGCAGTTACGTTGATAAAAGGTGATGGCATCGGCCCATCGATAATGG
>JADHTX010000101.1 GCA_016784875.1 Methylobacter sp. | reverse complement strand
CACTTAAGGCGGGACAGTTTAAAGGTTAAGCCGTTCGTGGTGAGCCTGTCGAACCATGAACGGCTTAACCGCCCATCCTTCGACAAGCTCAGGACGAACGGTTAAGCCTTGCCTATTGTCCCGTCTTAAGTGGGTAGCCAAAAAAATCACTCCACCACCTTAATTTTGTCCGCCAGACCCCGATGTAAAATCTCGGTATCGTACATGCCTTCGGCCATTATCGGCGGTACTGTATATACCCCGGTATTCAACGGTATCAGGCGGAATTCGAAATATTTCTCACTATTGTCCAAGTTGCCGAAAAACACCACCCGGTCTTCCTGCACATCGATATAATCCGGTGCCCATAGTGGCTTGTCTTTAATAGCTAGAGATTTTCGTGCGCCTAGGCCCTGTTCATTAAGGTCGATTTCAAATCCGCCGGGGATGAGCATGACTACGGCGATATTTTCCATTGCATGGTCGGGATGCAGTATCAGGCGGATATGCATCTTATCTTGTAATTTCAATTCAGTGATCTTGTCGCCTTGTTCGTTCAATACCAAGCGGTTGATGGTCAGTTGTTGGTTGATTGCTGTTGTGGGCGGCGACTTGTCGTAGCCGCGTTCGGTCAATTGGTAATACAGGTTAAATAGGCCATCGCCACTTACTTCAAGCGGGTTCATTGCCCGATCCAGCAAGCTCCGTTTGACGGTCTTGCCTTGTAAAGTCAGAGGCGCTAGCGGGTTACCCGCTTTGACATTAAAGGATTTGCCGTCTTCATGTTCGAAGCGCTCCCAAAGGCTGCCAAGACCCAGCAAGGACAACGAGCCTTGGAAGGAGTTGGTGCGTTGCTTGATCATGTCTTGGCCCAATTCGAGCAAGTAGCGGCCGAATTGCGGATCTTTAGTGTCTACCAATTCAGGGAAGTGCTTGTTGAGCAGGTACAGGTAAAGGCTCAATACTTCGGTGTTATCTTGCATGTTCCACGGCATTTGGCCGGTTTTTTTCCATTGCCGCTGAAATTCACCGAAAAAGCGGTCGGCATCGGCATCGAGATGATGGATTTTATAGGCCGCGCCTAGGAAAAACCGTGTCCAGTTGGCAGATGCTCCACCTTGTCCCCACTGCCGATTCAACTCGGCTTCAAAAGCCTTAAGCCGACTGGCAACGTTCTGTCCATTGCGGGCCAAAAGGTATAGCGCATAAGCCTGGGCCTGATGTTCGTGCCAGTTGTAATGTCGCTCCTGAGTGTATTTGTCGGCGTAACCGATAGCTCGATTAAAGGTTGCATCCGAGGCTTTTTGGCCTCGTTCCCTGGCTTCCAGTAGAAGGTGTGTGGCGTACATCGAATAAAACGGGTCGGTTGGGCTGGAGATAGACCAATAGCCGAAACTGCCGTCATGTTTCAAGCGGGTTTGCAGAATGTTTAAAGTACGTCTGAATAATTTATCCACATCTTCAGCCGACAAGCCCAGTTCTGCATTCGCTCCCAAAACGACTGCCGGAAAGGCTTGGCTAACCAATTGTTCGGTGCAGCCATAGGGGTAGTTTTTCAGGTATTCGACAATGCCGCGCAAATAAGCTACCGGCGTCATCGAAACAGAAAATTCAGATTGACGCTGTTCGTCGTAAACGGTGCGCAGTTGAGCAAGCTTGGCTGTCTTGCCGTCCTGCTGGTCGACGATATGCAGGATGCCGTTTTGCAAGGTGGTCAGTAGCGGCTGGGAAGGGCGGATGCTCATTTCTTCACTGTAGTCGGCTTCCTGTCCTGCACCTTTGACTTGGTAGCGTAGCGTTATCGCCCCGAGCTGTTCTTTGGCCTTGGCCTTGAAGCGTACCGTACCGTCTTTGCCTGCGGTCAAGTTGATTTTTTGTGGGTTGGGCGTCAGCAATTCCAAGGCATCGCCGACATCAACCGATACTTCCAGGGCCAGTTCGCCGCTTTGTTCGGTGTTATTGGCGACCAAAACGCCCATGTCGAACTCATCGCCGGGCGCTACCGTGTAAGGTTGTTGAGGCTGGATGACAAACGGATTACTGGCTACCGTATGGGAAACCGGCACGGCAATTTTGCCTGGGTTGACCGCCACGGCCAGCACACGAATGCTGCCGTTGAAATAATCAGGTACGGGGATGGAGAGCACATTATCGCCCGGTTCGGCATCAATGATCCCAGACCAGAACGCCATCGGCGGTTTGTGTTTGCGGGCGAACGGATTTTTGTACTTGCCGAAGGTTTCGGCATCCTCGTCACCGCCGGGTGCAGACAGTTTTTGCACCAAGGCATAGTCGGGCAGAATCAGGTCGAGAATCTGGTGGGTCGTTGTTTGCAAAGCACGTTTGCGGAAAAAGAAATCCAGCGGGGCGGGATTGCGGTAATGCGCAAATTGGAGGATGCCTTCGTCCACTGCATAAATCGCTATCTTGGTTGCTGCTTTAACGCGGTAATGCACCTCCAGATTAGTGCCGGAGCGCACTTTTTCGGGCACCGTCAGCGTAACTTCGTTTTGATAGGCCTGCTTGGAAATGGAAAAGGGCATGACCGCATAACTTAAAGGACTCATGTAGATTTCTTTCGAATCCAATGAGCGGACAAAGGCCACCGAAACATAGGCATTACCGCTAATTCCTTTGGGGATGGCGATACGATGGGTTGAGGCGGTACCGGTGGCCTTGAACCAATGACTGGCAAGCACGCCATCCTGTTCGATGGTGATCAATCCGGCTCCTTGGTAGGACGCGACGATTTGCAGTTCTATCTCTTCGCCGGGTTGGTATTCCATTTTGTTCAGGGTAAGGTTTAACTCGGCATTACGCTCGATATTGCGCGACACATTGCCGTCACCAGCCACTGTGTAACTAACCCGGTTCAACTCCTCGCCTTGGGTGTTTTTAAAGACCACATAAAAATTTCCGGGAGTTGCGGTGGGTAGGTCGAAGTTGGCCTTGCCGTCAGTCAAAGTAAGCTGTCCTGTCTTCAGTGATTCGTTGCGCTGTACCGACTGGTAGGTGTAAAGCCCGTCTTCCCTTTTTACCAGTGTTGAGATATAGCGTTGCTCAAAAATTTCCGTGGCGATAGTTTCAGCGCCAATAGGCTTAAAGTCAGGGCCTAATGCCAGCAGTTTGAGTTGACGCGGACTGTCTTTGGAGATGTAATCCAAGGGGTTGTCGGCCAGCTGACCGAGCAGGAAGGCATGCTTGGACACCAGCGTGGAGGCTACATTGACGACCGAATGCCCCGAACCTTTTTCGAAGCCTTCACCGGCTAGATTGATTTCAAAAATCGGCTCGTTGATGGCGGCCAGCGGTAAGTCGAATGTGGCAATGCCTTCGGCGTCGGTAACCGCTTCACCCAGATCTTCAGGCAAGTCGGGAATGTTGGTGCCAACGCTGCCCCGAAAACGGTAATCGGGAAATCCGGGGACTTGCCCCGACCAAGGCCGTACGGTCATTTCCAGTTTGGCAGGATTGCCTGCCGCCGGGGTGCCGAACAAGTTGCGCACCGTGACTTGGGCCTTGACTGCATCAGGCTTTATCCAACCGGTGCCCGATGAACCTATAATCTCGGTCTTGACTTGCAATCGATCCGGTTGAAACTCTTCGACCCTGAGCGTGGTGTAGCCCAGAGATTTTTTCGATTGAGTCGATTTATCAGCGATGAACAGCTCGACGCGATACGCTCCGGTTTTTCCGGATTCGGAGCTGGTCCAGTCGATTTCTTCGAAACCGGCCTCGCCAAATGCAATGGTTTGCCGCCAAACCTCCTGATTTTGCGGGTCGGTTATGACCGCTTGTAGCGGCAGACCGGCAGGCAATGCCGACCAGTCGCGTTTTCTTAGGATCAAGCCGATGTGCGCCGTGTCACCGGGACGATAAATGCCGCGATCGGAAAATACAAAGGCATGCAGAGTATCCGCCGCATCATGCAAGCCATCTATATCGAAGCGTGACACATCCAACAGCCGGTTATTGCGTGCATACGGCAAAAAGGAGAGGTCGCCGTCTTTTTCGGCAATGTAGACGGAAGGCTCTTTTTCATCCTTGAGACCTTCGACTGAGGGAAAGCTGACTCGCCCTTGCGCATCGGTTTTGGCCGAGGACAGCGGAATTCCGTTCATGCCGAGCAAGGAAATTTTAGCCCCGACCACCGGCTTACCGCTGCGGAACGACATGACGAATACGTCTTGTCGGCCATCGGCACCGGTTTTTACCAACAAACCCATATCGGTCAGCAGGATGAGGCGCTGATCCTTGATACGGTTATCATTCCCATCTTCATAGTCATCTTCTGTATTGGAGTCGGGCTGTTGTTCGGAAGAGTCTATGCAATCGGCTTGTGCTTGTTGGTCGGATGCCGGGTTGTCGGCATTATCTTCGGGTTCTTCGGCGACACAAGGCACGGCTGCTTTGGGTGGGTCTTTTTTCTCGTTCACCGAGAGCAGGAACAGTCCACGGGGCGGGTAACCTTTTTTCTGCATAAACCGAGCGAAATCGACCGCGAAATAGTGACGCTGCATTTCCTTGCCGACCGGCATGATCTCGTCGTAGTTAAATTGCTCGGCGAAATGCTCGATAGGTAGTTTAAAGCTGGGATTCTTAAAATCGCCACGGGTAAATTGGGCGAAATGGTGCATATTATGCGGCAGCACCCGTTGCAGCTTGACCTCTACTTTATCTACACCGCGCACCGCCACACCGAGTTTTTTGGAACCGGTTAGGCTGAGCAACGCACCGTCGTGGAGTATCTTCAATTCCCGCTGATTCTCTCCCAGCGTCAATAGAAAGCGGGCATCCTTAGCCAATTTAAAGCCATCTGCGCTCTCTATGCCTTTGTTGACTTTGATGAAAATCTGGCGCTTTTCCGGTGCTTGGAAGGTCAGGTGATGAATGCTTTTGTCCTCCTGATTGGGGTCGCTACTGGTCAACGAAAACGAGCTGGATATCTTGATGGCAGCCTCATCGACTTGCTCTTGGTCTGTCCATTCCCCAATGCCTTTTTCAGCACAAAGGGCAGGGCGGTCGGGATTTTCTTCATGACAATTCGGAAGCACATAGGCTTCCACTGACTTGGCTAGGTTCAGGGGATCTTTTAGTGGCGTGGTGGTCTTAAGGATCAGCAATCGTTCAATGTCGCCGTTTTCTTTAATCACACTGACGGTGCTGGCTTCGGTGACTTTTAAATAATCCAGGGCGCTGGGGATGTTAACAGAGCCGTAGAAATCGGAGTATCTGGGCGTGGGTTTTCCCCCCAGACTGGAAACCAACCCTGATGACACAGTTACCATTGCCTGGCCTGGCTCGTCCGGGAGGTTAATGGGCGCGGTCTTCAAATAAGCGCGACGGGGATTTTGGGGATCATAGGACAGATCGAACGGAACCGAAACTACGCGAGAATCAGTGAAAGTCTTGGCGGGTTCTATGCGTAGCCGAACCGAAGTATGGGCGGACAGGCTAGTCTTATCAGGAGGGTAACTGAACTCCATCGTGGCGGTGACGCGTTTGATTTTTGGGTCGGTAGGATCGGCGTATAACTCGGTGCGGATGATTGAACCGGACATCCTTTTGGTTTCGATGCCTGTTAGGAAGACAGGTTCATCGAAAACCAGTTGGGGAAAGGCGGTTTTGGCAACGGTGATTATGAGGTCGGTTCCCGGTTTCAGAGGATTGGCCGACTCAGGCACGAGAGCATCGGGATTGGCGGGGGTGAAAATCAAATCCGCTCCATTTGCGGACTCCCCGTAAGTCCAACGGCCTTCGACAGCGGGAGTTAGCGTCACTCCGTTTTTAACTTCTTCGCCAGCCGATACTTTTTTAGCCGATTCTGTAAAGTCATGTCCTTGTAAGCGAATATTCAACTTACCTTGAGTCAACCTGACGTTAATGCCGCTAACTGTCGGCGGTTTCGGTGGCGGCGCTTCCTCGATCTTGTCCCAGTCTTTACGCAAGACAGGAATCTGGCAGTCGACGCCTTTTAATAACGTGGTCGGTGTGCCGGAAGTAAGATGGTAGTAAGGGGGAGTCCGGTCGGCTAGTGAAACGGTGCCGGGAAACAGCCGGTAATTTAAATGAGTGTTTTGGGCGGGGCGTATCAAGGGTCGGGAGCGGAAAATGAGCTGAGACCCTGTATAGGAAGAATTGAGAAAAGGCACAGGGTTGTCGCCGATTTTGGCTTTAAAGGCGGGGTTGTAGACCGGATAGTTGAACTGCACCACAGCTTCGAATTGTCTCCGCATCGGCGCTATTAAAATATCCTGCCAGCGGCAATCCTGCTGGACAATGGTCAACGGCGGCGTTTGGTAGTTTAAGTCCAACAGCCTATGACTATAGTTAGCGCGCAAAGCAACGTCTCGCAAAGAGATCTTCAAAACCGTATTCGGCTGAAAGGTTTTCCATTTTGGGGAGAAAACCAGCCGCGAAGCGTCTTGCCAAGTCCATTGGCCTTCCCTCGGCGGCGACAACTGCGGCAGATGACTGGGCGGCATGCCTAGCTCATTCAGCGGTGCGACTTCTTTGGCAAAATTAAGTACCAGTTCAGGAGTCCATGCCCCATGATTGAGCAGATAAATTGTCGGGGTGACGGAGGATTCGGGGATCTTGCAACTGGAGAGCACCAATAGAAATACGGAAAGCAGAACAAGGCGGAAGCGGCTCATAAATCCCTCTATGGGGGCAAGTTGTGGAAGTCATGTGCAATGGCACAAGAACTCAGTGGCTTTCGATAGTAAGTTAGATGATTTTAATTGTCAATGTAGAGCCTCTTCCTTGAAGACCTAAGAAGAATATCTTGAAATGAACGCTATGCTTAGAGGAACCTTGCGCTTTAGCCAATTATTAAGGAACGATATAAATTAGCTGATGTGTTGGAGTTGATTTGTTCATTGCAAATAAAAAAAGGCATCCGAAGATGCCTTTTTTGGCTACCCACTTAAGGCGGGACAGTTTAAAGGTTAAGCCGTTCGTGGTGAGCCTGTCGAACCATGAACGGCTTAACCGTCCATCCTTCGACAGGCTCAGGACGAACGGTTAAGCCTTGCCTATTGTCCCGTCTTAAGTGGGTAGCCTTGACTCGCACGGAGGTTAGGGAAGTGCTGGCGCGCATGAATGGCGTTTATGGGCTGATGGCGAATATGCTGTACGGAACCGGGATGCGCCTGATGGAATGCGTGCGGTTGCGGGTTAAGGATGTGGATTTCGAGCGCGGTGAGATTCTGATCCGCGAGGGCAAGGGCGTAAATAAGATATTAAAGGCTCTAGGCATTCAAGCCCAAAATAAGAAGGATTACAACACCCAGTTTGGTATTTCGTTGAATAAACCGAATTTGCAACCAATAGTTAACTCTGGTAGCCATTTCATGGCTGGAGCTACCTCAGATACTTCGCAAAACACCGAATCTTTATTAACTCAGCTACAAACAGCGTTTGATATTCAAGAAGGGGAAGTAGATATGTTAATCATGAATATGCCTAATATGCCACCGCAACAGGCACCAGTTATTATGATGGTCAAAGCAACACAGCCAAGCACAAAAGAACTCTATGGTACCGTTGGCGATTGTGTTGTGGTAGATAACACAAAAAGGGCAAGTATTGATAAAGCTGAGAATAGCAATCGCTACCTTGCTGTAAGAGGTACAGCATGGAACATTTTTCATATGAAAGATCCAAACTACTCATCCCCTGGCTACGACTCAGGATTCCGAGTTGGGAATATAAATTACAGTGATATAAATACTGACAATGCTTTGGTTACAATACTGCAACAACCTAAACACGGTACTTTGAGTAAAGACTTGTCTCGAGATATCTCTTACTATCCAGATGCAGGGTATTCAGGTAAAGATAAAGCCATTTTTCTAGTCAATATGGAAGGCTATAATATCAAGGTGGTGTATTACTTTGATGTTGTTGATTTTAATAAAGCACAGGGCACAATAAAACTTTGGGAAATGGATTGTCCAGGGGCTAGTCCGTGGATGATCACTTCTACCGCCAACCTAACCGACGTCGCTTATTCCCTTAGTCTACCCGCCGCCTTCTTGGGTTCCGGCTTTGCCAGCCCTAGCATCACCTTCACTAACCTCATCGGCGAAACCCAAGGCTCAGGCACAAACGCCACCATAACCCTAGACACCGACGCCGCAGGCCACGGCTGGTACATCGACTACACCCCGTACCTGAACGACGGCTTCCTGCCCACCAGTAACCCTAACGAATGGGTCGCCAAAACAGGCAGCAGCGCCGCAGGCAAAATGAAGACAAAGGGATCAAGTCTTGTATCGTGCATATTTAAACCCATATTCCAGCTGCCTACGGTACATCAGTTATGTGATCGAGCATAAACAGCTCCCTCAACTCAATGTACCCTTAGAAAATATGGATTTTCATTGTTCATTATTTTTCTGTATTTGTATAGTCAGCCTGGGCTTACACGTTGGCTGATACGTTGCTATGCCGAGGAAAATAGCCATTCGCTTACGTACTTCACGCAGATAAAATATAAAATAAAAGACAAAAAAATATTAATTAAGTCGGTTTAGTCCGACTTGATGACGGGGGGGCTATTAAAAAAACGCACAGCATTATTCAGTGAAATCCCAATTTTCAACTCTTAATTACACGAATAATCATCTGCATCTCGATGTTGGAAACAAGGCATGATACTGTTATCGGATTACTGATTAACAAGGTCGAATTTGGCTTGGATATTCCTGCCTAATTACGGATTTAACCCATTATCCTGCTTATGAATGATGTAATAGAACAGCAAGTCAACTCTTCCGGCCGGGTTAAATCGGTTAAAGGCAGTATTGTCGATGTGTCTTTTGCGACCGATTTGCCGGGTATTAATCAAATGCTGCTGGCCGGTACTGAGCAGGATATTGTGCTCGAAGTTGCCGGTCATTTGACGTCAACCGAGGTTCGCTGCATCGCTTTTCACTCTACCGAAGGGCTGGAGCGGGGCGCTCCGGTTGTCGATTCGGGCAGCTTTATTTCGGTGCCGGTCGGTGATGAGGTGTTGGGTCGGATGATTAATGTGTTCGGCAAGGCTATCGACGGCAAACCGGTGATAGTTACCGATCAAACCCGTTCCATTTATCAGCAATCGTTGCCGTTGGCGCAACGTAAAGCCAGCTCCGAGCTATTTGAAACCGGTATCAAGATTATCGACTTGCTTGTGCCGCTGGAACGAGGCGGCAAGGCCGGATTGTTTGGCGGTGCGGGTGTCGGCAAGACGGTGATTATTACCGAGTTGATCCATAACATGGCCGGTCATTACCGGGGCATCAGCGTTTTTTGCGGTATCGGCGAGCGTTGCCGCGAAGCCGAGGAGCTTTATCGAACTATGGATGAAGCCGGTGTGCTGAAGGATTCGACGCTGATCTTCGGCCAGATGAACGAGCCGCCCGGTGTGCGTTTCCGCGTCGGTCATGCCGCTTTATCGGTGGCCGAATATTTCAGAGATGAATCCCGGCGCGATGTGCTGCTGTTGATCGACAATATTTTCCGCTTTATCCAGGCGGGGGCCGAAGTCTCCGGGTTGATGGGCAGGATTCCTTCGCGGGTGGGTTATCAGCCGACTTTAGCCACGGAACTTGCCGAGCTGGAAGAGCGCATTTGCAATACGGCCAGCGGCAATATGACTTCGATTCAGGCGGTTTACGTTCCCGCCGACGATTTTACCGATCCTGCGGCGACCCATGTGTTCGGTCATCTTTCCGCGTCCATTGTATTGTCACGCAAGCGAGCCGGGCAGGGCTTTTATCCGGCGGTCGATCCGTTGGCATCGCGTTCCAAAATGCTTAATGCATCGATAGTCGGGGAGCGGCACTATAAGCTTGCGGTTGAGGTGCGCCGGGTGTTGGCCGAATATGACGAGTTGCAGGATATTATCGCGATGCTGGGTTTGGAAGAACTCAGCGAAAACGACCGAGCCACGGTCAATCGGGCGCGGCGATTGGAGCGTTTTTTGACTCAGCCGTTTGCTACAACCGAACATTTTACCGGTCGTAAAGGCAAATTGGTCAGTCTGGCCGATACGCTGGACGGTTGCGAGCGGATTTTGAATGACGAATTCGCCGATGTGCCTGAGCAGGCTTTGTATATGATTAGCGATATTGATGAGGTTAAATTACAAGAAATAACCACGAAGAACACGGAGAGCACGGAGTGATGAAATTTGCCGAACTTTCGAATCAGGTTATCGGTTGTGCCATTGAGGTGCATAAAACATTAGGCCCGGGTTTATTGGAGTCGACTTATGAGCAATGTCTGGCTCATGAATTCCACTTGTCTGGGCTTTCTTTTGTCAGGCAAAAACCTTTGCCGGTAAACTACAAAGGTGTT
>JADHTX010000100.1 GCA_016784875.1 Methylobacter sp. | reverse complement strand
AACTAACGATCAACAAAGTGCTACTGGTAGTTTTCAGGTAGTTGCAGACTCTATTAGCTAATGGATCACTTCTACATCAACTAACGATCAACAAAGTGCTACTGGTAGTTTTCAGGTAGTTACAGACTCTACTTGCTAATAAAAAGCTTCTGCATCAACAAAAACCATCAACTAAATACTTCATCAGCTCCAGGAAGGAATGTAACGTCTGTTTCGTACGCCAGCATCAGCATCATGGGGTTTTATTAATCCCGAATCTATAGTTTGTGCAATGATTCTTGATGCCAAAGCCTTATTCTGGTTTTCGATGCCAAATCGTTCACGAACAGAAGCATTATTCATAGGCTTTCGCTCAACCCATTTTAGGCAGCAATGCAGATAGCAAGCACGAATGCGCTCGTCTTTATCCATATTATTTAATGGCTTATATGAAAAGAGGATAGAGCGCGTATGTTCCCCAGTCACTTCAAATAACGGGGCTGGTAATCGATAAAGCTCGGTTTGAAAAACGACTTTATCAATGCCGCTACCCCGTTCTTCACACACGCCAACGCGTCGCATCATCGATGCGACTAATTCGTTGCGGGATTTAGGCGGGCTATCCAAAAATCGATTAGGAGCGACGAGGGGGACGCCAGGATTGGTTATTTCTAAACGATCAGAAAAAATTTCCACCATCGGTCCTGTTCCTTTGGCGAAAAAATCTTGATGAATGAGAGCATTGGCAACCAGCTCACGCACTGCCAATTCAGGGTACATGGGCGATTCTTTTCTAAAGGCTTTAATCACTTCGTTTCGAGGCAATAATTTATTTATGGAGTCTACAATCTTTTTAAAACCGCAGGCATAACCCTTTTTTTCCTCATCTTCAGGGCTGGCCTCAATGCGGTTGCTACCTTTGTAAACAATGACGCGAAGCGATTTTCTTTCCAGGTTCTTAAAATCTGACAACTGGTTAGCAAACAAAATCGCGGCTAAATTAGTGATATTCCAACCACCCGAATCACAAGGCACAATTAAATCATCGTCTTGCAATCTGCTAATGATACTCTGGCGATTTTCCGGCAAATCCAACTTAAGCAAATCGAAATAAGCCGGATAATCCAGTAGCTTTAGAACGTCTTCATCCTAAAAACCGCAGTAAGTCCACGAAAAGCACGAAAGACACGAAATAAAGCAGTATGTTGCGTTAAAACAGACACTCACCCTTTGGGGGACAATTTACAACTTAGTATTTCTTTGAATATTTTCGTGCTTTTGTGTTTTTCGTGGGTCAAATGATTTTTCTAGGTTCATCCGTAACACGTTCCAAGGCCACTATTTCTTCAAAAGGGATCTCATCGAATATGCGCCAAAGAGCCCGTTCTTTATCAGGATAGTCTTTCAAATTCTTTTTATAAGACCCCACACGAATAAATTCTGATCCTTTAAATTAAACAGGATTATGCGTCGCTCGTGGAATTTCCAGAATAACCACTTGTTTATTTTCAATATCCAGCAGATAGAAATGAAAATGTATTTTGGGGCTAAGAAGTCTTAACAGCCAACTTTCAACCTCTTCATTGCCTTTTTTCTCAGTAGAAGGACTAAAATTGGTTCCGACTATCTCATGCGTTGCATCATTAATGCCCAAACCAAATAGGCATTAGCCTTGCCGCATAAAGCGGCGGAATTACTTAAAGCAGAAATATATTCGCCAATTTGCTCTGCATCTGTATTGTTCTGTTTAAATTCAACACACTCGGTTTCATTAGGTAATGCAATAAGTTCATGCAGTAGACCGTTTAAGTATTCAAACGTTCTGTTAATTGAGCTATTCATAAACCCGTTCTTACTAAAAAGGCCGAAGCTAAAATGGGTTATTTACGGTTATATGGCAGATAAAATAGGATATAGGGGCCAATAAATCCCATATTAGGTAAGCCTTATAAGGACTTGCTATATAATTAAAACTAAACCTCAGTAAGTTTAGCGACCTTCTTGTCGAGCATCGCACGGTTCCACAATGCAATCCCAGAACAGAACGGACAATAAGGGCCGTACGATATACTGAGGCACGAAGCGCACCGATCGCGATGGAATGATTGATATTGATGCGCTTCACTGCGTTCAGCACATCCCACACTCCAGCATTAAAATACGAAGCTTTACTTTAGCTTTTCCTTCGTGCCTCGGCAACGGCTCCATGCGTTGCTCTACCTCCTGCATCCATACAGTCGTTCGTGGTGAAAATCTCTTACCCATTAAGCAATAAAGTACCGACACCCTGATCGGTAAAAAGCTCCAGCAGCACCGCATGATCGACGCGGCCGTCAATAATATGCACACTGGTGACCCCGCCTTTAATTGCATCGGTTGCACAGCGGGTTTTAGGGATCATGCCGCCGGAAATGGTGCCGTCACTAATAAGCTCCTCGGTTTTTTTGATCGACAAGCCGGTCAGCAGCTCACCTTGTTTATCCAATATGCCCGGTATATTGGTCAGTAAGATCAATTTCTCGGCTTTCAACTGTTCGGCGATTTTTCCGGCAACCAGATCGGCATTGATGTTGTAGGAATGTCCGTCCTCGCCGACCCCAATAGGAGCTATAACCGGAATAAAATCACTGCCGCCGAGCATATCGAGTACCGCCGGATCTATGCTGCTGACTTCGCCGACATGACCCAGATCGATAATCTCCGGCGCCAGTGTTCCAGGCAATACCTCGCGAGGGCTTAGGTGCAGTTTTTTGGCCCGGATAAAATTGCCGTCTTTGCCGGTCAAGCCGACCGCTTTACCGCCGTGCATATTGATTAAATTAACAATCTCCTTGTTCACCAGTCCGCCCAATACCATCTCGACCACATCCATGGTTTCGCTGTCGGTAATGCGCATGCCGTCGACAAAGCCGGTAGTTTTGCCAATCTTCTCCAGTAGATGACCGATTTGCGGACCGCCTCCGTGAACCACTATAGGATTTAATCCGACCAGTTTCATCAACACGATATCCCGTGCGAAGCTGTGTTTGAGCTCTTCATCAACCATCGCATTGCCTCCGAATTTAACCACGATGGTTTTGCCTTTAAAGCGCTGAATATAAGGCAAAGCCTCAATCAGCACATCGGCGATTTGGTGAGCGGTTCTTTTTTGCATCATGTTGGTTTTCCGTTATCTGTGATTTTATGTATTGTCCACGAAAAGCTTCTCATTCTACAATCGGTGAATGATTTTACCTGCCTGCAAGGTATGGGTTACCCGCCCTTTTAGTGTTTGCCCCCAAAACGGCGTATTGACTCCCTGACTTTTCCAATTCTCCGAATTAATCTGCCACTCAAGTTCCGGGTCGAAAATACACACATCGGCTGAAAACCCCGGCGTTAACGCACCGCTATCTAAGCGCAGCACTCGCGCTGGATTGGCGCTTAAGCTGGCGATGCCCTGCTCTAGAGTTATCGCGTGTTTCGTGACCAGATTGAGCATTAACGGCAACAAGGTTTCCAAGGATGACATCCCCGGCTCGGTCTCCGGAAATGCACCCAGTTTGGCATCCAAATCATGCGGCTGATGGTCGGAGCAGATGCTATTAAGGGTGCCGCCAGCCAAGCCGTATCTTAAATACTGCATATCTTGCTCGGTACGCAATGGAGGCAATACATGATAGGCGCTGTCAAAAGGCTTCATGTCGTTTTCAGTCAGGTGCAACTGATGGATGGCGACGTCGGCGCTGACCTTCAAACCGTATTTTTTTGCCTGATGTATTTTGATTACCGAACGTTTACAACTTAACTGACCGAAATGGACGCGGCAGCCGGTCAGCTCGACCAGCTCCAGGCATTGCGCCAAAGCTATAGTTTCTGCGGCTTCAGGAATGCTGGGCAAGCCGTAGCGAGTCGCAACTGCGCCTTCATGGGCACAACCGTTATTGCCCAGATCAAAATCATTGGGCCGGAACATCAATAACAAATCATGGCTGGCGGCATATTCCATTGCCCGCCGTAATATCAATAAATTTCTCACCGGCTGGTTGGCATTACCAACCGCAATACAGCCTGCCTGTTTAAGCGACAGCATGGAACTTAGTTCCATACCTTCCAGTTTCTGGGTCAGCGCGCCGATTGCATAAATTTGCGGATAATCGGATTTTTCTGCCAGCTCTTTGATTAGCTCGACAACGGCAGGCGTATCGCTGACCGGTACGGTATCCGGTTGCAGGCACATTGCGGTGACTCCGGCGGCAGCGGCAGCAATCACCTCGCTTTTAAAGGTCGCTTTTCGACTGTGTCCCATATCCCGCAAGCGGGTGCTTAAATCGATGAAGCCTGGACAAACAATTTGGTTTTCGGCATTGATGACAGTATCCGCTTTAAAATTTAACGGCTCGTCAACGACCGAAACTATCTTGCCGTCTTCGATATAAACGGAACCGACGCGGTCGATATTGTTGACCGGATCGATGATTCTTCCATGTTCTATGCGTAATTTCATGCCGCCCCCGCTTTATCACCAGGGATGGTGTGTATGTCACCAGCCGGTAGGGAACCGGCGTGACGATCACCAGGGATGGTGTGTATGTCACTAGCCGGTAAGGAATCGGAGTGACGATTACCAGGAATGGTGTGTATGCCGCTAGACCTGCCGGTAGCTGGTGGGGTTTGCATCGCCATCGCCATGATCGCCATGCGCACGGCAATGCCGTTGCTGACTTGTTTGAGTATCACCGATTGTGGGCCGTCGGCAACTTTAGAGTCTATTTCCACGCCCCGGTTGATCGGGCCGGGATGCATAACTATCGCATCGGATTTAGCAATTCTCAATTTTTCTTCGGTCAGCCCGAAACATTTAAAATACTCGCTTTCACTGGGCAGCAACGCCGAACTCATGCGTTCTTTCTGCAAGCGCAGCATCATCACCACGTCAATATCTTTAAGACCTTCGGTCAAATTATGCGAAACAGTCACGCCTAAGCTTTCCACATGCGCAGGTAATAGAGTTTTTGGTGCAATCACCCGGACTTCAGCCGCGCCTAAGGTATTTAAAGCCTGAATCTCTGAACGCGCCACTCTGGAATGCAATATATCGCCGATAATAGCCACTCTAAGGCTGGAAAAGTCCGGTTTAAGCTGACGAATGGTAAACATATCCAACATAGCCTGAGTCGGATGAGCGTGCTGTCCATCTCCGGCATTAATCACGCTGATATGCGGTGCCGTCTGTTGGGCGATAAAATGCGCCGCACCGCTGAGCGCATGACGCACCACAAACATATCGACAAACATGGCTTCCAGATTGCGTATGGTATCGAGCAGGCTCTCACCTTTTGAGGTAGCCGAAGTGGCAATATTCATATTGATCACATCGGCAGACAGACGTGTTGCCGCCAACTCGAAGGTCGTGCGGGTTCGGGTGCTGTTTTCAAAAAAAAGATTGACGATAGTCTTGCCGCGTAACAGGGGAACTTTTTTAACCTGTTGCTCGGACATCCCGGCAAAAGACTCGGCGGTATCGAGAATTTCAGTCAATAAATTTTTGCTCAGTCCATCGATGGTCAGAAAATGTTTAAGCTTGCCTTCCGCATTTAATTGCAGGTTGTCTGTCATTGCTTATGCCGCCGCCTCAACGGTTTCTAAATGAACGCCTAAGGGTTCCGGTCCGGTTAATTTGATGCGCTGCCCTGCATCTAAGGTAATACGGGTTCCAACACAATCCGGATTCAACGGAATTTGCCTGCCGTCACGCTCTATCAATACGGCCAAAACGATTTGATTCGGCCTACCGTAATCGAAAATTTCATTCATCGCTGCTCGAATAGTTCTGCCGGTATAAAAAACATCATCAATCAAAATAATGTCTCGGCCTTCAATATGAGTCGGTAATTGGCTAGGTTTGACATTGGGGTTAACGCCGATTTGCGAAAAATCATCCCGATAAAAAGAAATATCCAGTAATCCCAAAGGTTCGCTGATATTCAATCGCCGGTGCATTTGCTCGGCAATCCACACACCGCCGGTACGTATGCCTATCATCATCGGATTAACCAGCTTTCTCTCATCGATAATGCGTTTTAACTCTGCTTCCAGGTTCTTTAATAATTCGGGTATTTCTAACACTTAATAATCCTTTCTTGTACGGTCATTTAACCAGGTTTGCAAGATAAGCTGGGCGGCGAGTTGATCTTGCACTTCCCAGAGCTTACTTGCACTAACACTGACCTCATCAAACAGTAGTTGTTTGGCTTCATAGGTCGACAGAGTCTCATCCTGCTGAAAGACAGGCAATTGATAACGACCTTCCAACTGCCTGCAAAATTTTAACATACGCGGCGTCACGGGATTGTCTAAGCCGTCAGCCTGCTTTGATATGCCAACCACTAACCCGACAGGACGCCATTCTTGAATCAGCTTACTGATAATTTCCCAGTTAGGAACTTGATTGATCGAGCGTATGGTTTGTAGCGGACTTGCAGTAACGGTGGTTGTTTGACCGACGGCTGTACCTATCTTCTTAGTACCAAAATCAAAACCCAAGTAGGTATCGGTGTTAGCTTTGGCTAATAATGGGTCTTGCATAGTTTATATCACCAAGGATGGTGTGTATGCCGCAGACTTGTCTGGAACAAGTGCGGCTGTGTATGCCGCAAACCCGCCGGGAGCAGGTGGCGGCGTCTGTTTGATATTCAAACGAACATAGACTGGAATCAGCCGTGTCCTGCCGGGGCAGTCAATTGATTAATATCAATGCCTATCTGATCGGCTGCCGCACTCCAGCGCTGGTTAACCGGCGTATCAAACAAAACCTGCTTGCCGCAAGGCGTATTCAGCCAGGAATTATCCATGATTTCTTTTTCCAATTGTCCTGCCCCCCAACCGGCATAACCTAAAGCCACCAGATACTGCTCGGGCCCCTCTCCTGCCGCAATAGCTTCCAGCACATCCCGGGAAGTTGTCAGGGAAATTGTCTCTGAAACTGCCAGGGTTGCATGCCAATCGCCACCGGACGTATGCACCACGAAGCCGCGTTCCTGTTGTACCGGGCCTCCTGCGAAAATCGGCATTTCGGCGGCATCGGGCGAGGTGACTTCTATATCCATCTGTTTAAAAATCTCACCCAGCTTCATGTCCGTCGACCGATTAATAACAATGCCTAATGCGCCGTCTTCATTATGTTGACACAAATAAGCAACTGTATGAAAAAAATTGGGGTCGGCCAGATTGGGCATGGCGATAATAAACTGGTTTGTTAAGTAAGTAGCTTCATTCATAGATATTAGTATCAAAGTTTATGGTGACTTAAGCAACTGTTTATCGCGAGGTCATGCCTGATTCATCGGAAAACTTCCAAACACGGGTAATTACCAATACATCGAGCTCTTTCAGCAAGTCCATAGGTAAAGGTGCAAAGGGCGCACTCATACGAACAATTCTTTTAGCCGCCTCGTCCAATGCCGGATTCCCCGAAGATTGGTTGATGCGTATGCTGTAAATGCTGCCGTCTGCTTTAATTCCAACATCCATAGTTAAGCTACCGAAGAAATTTTTCTTGGAAGCTACCTCCGGGTAATTATGATTGCCGGTACGCTCAACTTTATCCTCCCAATCCTTCATGTATTGGGCTGCAACATATTTATGGGCGCTCACAGAATCGACAAATTTTATCTTGGTTTGTTCGGAACTTTGCTGGCTTAGCCTTATTTCAGTGCCCAATTGCGCAATTTGTTGCTGTAGCATCTCCGCCGACAATGGCGAATGCTTTTTAGCATGCTGCCCGATATCCGGCTTGCTTGCAGTAACGACTTTTTTTTCTGCCTTTTTCTGGGTAATCAATTTTTTCTCCGCCTTAAGTTCACCCTGTTCATCCACGCGCTTTTTTACCGGCTTGGGTCGGCTTTCGCCCTGACTGGGCAATTGTTGCGGAGGCGGCTCAGGCTTCGTGCTTTGTTCCCCCGAAGCAAGCTGATTTTCCTGAGCCAAAAAACGTGCCTTTTTAGGCGCTTTTTGGGTCGGCATATTAACCAAGGTAATATCGATAGATCGACTGACTTTCTCAGGCTGCGGCGCTGTAAAATTAACCCCCAGTCCGATAACAACATGAATGACGGCCGCTACAAATAAGGCAATCAATAATGAATCATTATTAGACAGCTCCGGCCGATCAAATACTACCCGATGTGTTTTCATTGTATGACGGTTTCAATATGATCCATCAGTTGACCACATATATTCAAGCCAAATTGACGATCCAACTCCTGAACGCAGGTAGGGCTGGTGACATTAATTTCAGTCAAGGTATCGCCAATCACATCAATCCCAACAAAAATCAGGCCTTTTTCCCGTAATGTCGGGCCCACCTGATTGGCAATCCAGCGATCTCGTTCGGTTAACTCGCGGCCTTCGGCTCGTCCGCCGGCCGCCAAATTGCCTCGCGTTTCGCCTTGTGCAGGAATGCGTGCCAGAGAATACGGTATGACCTCGCCATTAACCAGCAATATACGCTTATCGCCGTCTACAATTTGCGGCAAATACTTTTGTGCCATCACATAGCGACTGTTGTATTGGGTCATGGTTTCCAGAATCACGCTAAGATTCGGATCGTTCTGGCGTAAATGAAAAATAGAAGTCCCCCCCATGCCATCCAGCGGTTTTAAAATAATTTCGCCTTGCTCAAGCAAAAAGCTCCTGATTCTGGCGGGTTCTCTAGCGACTAAAGTTTCTGCGCAACACTGCGGAAACCATGCGGTAAAAAGCTTTTCATTGGCATCCCGCAACGACTGCGGCTTGTTAACCACATAAACCCCCATACTTTCCGCTCTTTCCAGCAAATACGTGGCATAAATATATTCCTGATCGAAAGGAGGATCCTTACGCATCATAATTACATTCAGCTGATCCAGAGGAATATCCTGCTCTGAGATAAACTCATGCCAACTTTGTTCATCTCGCTGAACTTTGAGCGTCCGGGTTCTGGCATAAGCTCTGCCATTTCTCAGAAATAAATCATTGAGCTCCATGTAATGCAGCTCCCAGCCTCGATTATGAGCTTCAAGCAACATGGCAAAACTGGTGTCTTTTTTTATGTTGATATGGTCAATGGAGTCCATGACCATACCTAGCTTAATGAGCATTATTTTTTTCCTGATAAGTACTTTAGGCTTAAGGTACAAGGTTAAAGGGATAAGACCAAAAACATGTGCCTTTAATCTTTCGCTTCGCGCCTTTCATCTGAACCATTTTATAGATTCTTATTTACCTTGAAAAGAATTTTTGGTATAAAGCTCGGCTAACTTTTGAATTTAGGCACGCATTAGGGGTTAATCATGTCCAGAGTATGTCAAGTAACAGGCAAGCGCCCGGTTACAGGTAACAACGTTTCACACGCTAACAACAGAACTAAAAGACGCTTTTGTCCAAACTTACAACACCACAGATTCTGGGTAGAGAGCGAAAACCGCTGGGTTCGCCTGAGAATCTCCACCAAAGCTATGCGTATTATTGACAAAAACGGCATCGAAGCCGTTCTTGCCGACATGCGTAAATCCGGCTATAACGCTTAAGAGGATAGAAAAATGCGCGATAAAATTAAATTGGTTTCTAGCGAAGGCACCGGGCACTTTTATACAACAACCAAAAACAAACGGACTATGCCCGAAAAAATGGAGATTAAAAAATTTGATCCCGTTGTTCGTAAATACGTTATTTATAAAGAAGCTAAAATCAAATAATTATTTGGCTTTAACGCTTATTTTTGACTTGCGCTCAATGAGCGCAAGTCAAGCGCACCATAACCCGACACCAATAATTTTGACTGCCGGGTTACGCGTTGCCATTCTTTTGCACCGCGAATAAAGTCCATCCCCTCACCCCCCCTTTAGTTTATCCAGCACCTGGGTTAACTTCTCCATCTGCTTGTGCAGCACTCGACATTGCTTTTCAGCATTTTGCTTGTCGAATTCCAGCTTCATGCAATTATCCTTAAGCTGCTGGTTAGTAACTCTAAGCGCTTCGTTTTCCAGCTTAAGCGCATTGACTTGACCTTCAAATACATTAGTAGAAACCGCTGCTATAGACGGTTTTGATATTGGAGCAGTTACTGAATCTTCGACAGATTGTTTTCTCTCGCTTTCTTGATGAAAACTTTCCGGGCGAGGCTCAACAGGAACAGGCACTTCATTTTCCGGCTCAGGAGAAACCTCCGACTTTGGCACTAGGCTTTCCATCCCGCCCCTCAAAATAATAGCCTCAATCTTATGCCTAAGCAGTAAAAATGCGGCCGCCTCACTCATCTTGCCATCACGACAAACAACAACGATAAGCTTCTCATGACTTAAACTTTTAAGTTGCATCCTTAAAGAGAAAAAAGGCGCATTGACACTACCATCAATATGATGGACCTCATACTCATCCTGCGAACGGACATCCAACAAAATAGCCCCCTGTTTTACCGCATCCTGCATTTCAGCATAATCGACAAATTT
>JADHTX010000099.1 GCA_016784875.1 Methylobacter sp. | reverse complement strand
GTTTTATTATTCAAGAATTCCATCATATCGCCGTTTTGCACGCGATGATAAATGTCTTCTACTGATAAGGTTAAATCAATGGATTCAAAAGTAATTTCATCACCTAAAAAATAATGTTTTTGCAACCACCCTTCACTTCTTCTTATCACCTGAATATCTACAAAATCTTGTTCAATCAATACATATTCTTTTAAGCTGGGAATGTTTATATAAGACATCAATTTAGTTGTTTCATCTGTTTTTCGAGTTGATTTAGATAAAACTTCAACAATGATGATAGGTGTTTCTATGAAATAAGGCTCTGAGTTATCAAAATTGCAATCAATAATAACATCAGGATAAAAGAAATTTGAATTCACTTTTACTTTCATATCCGAACCAAAAGGCTCACAAGGTGAATTTTTTAGATGACTTCTAAATTCTGAATATACATTTCCAGAAATACGATCATGATTTCCACTTGCACCTGCCATTGCATGAACATGACCATCAATTAATTCATGTTTTACTTCACTAATTAGCTCACCTTTTAAATAGTCTTCTACACTGATTAAATCAGTATTTTTCATAGCTACCATTTAATTACTCCAAAATAGTTGAGGTGTTTTACATTGGGCGGATTAAACTCCCAACTTACAAACCACCTCCCCTCAAAAATTAAACGGCCTAGCCTTAGATGCCTGCGCTTTAAATTGCTTCATCCACGTTTTACCGGACAATTTCTCGGCCAATGCCACGGCAAGGTGTTGCGGATCAACGCCCATACCCTTGTTACGCCCCAAGCCCTGCATGCAGGACGGGCAGTTGGTCAGGATGGTGGCCCTGCCTTTTTCCGGCATGGCTTCGGCCAACGAGTCGCGTTTGCGGTGCAGCATAGCGCCGGAGATGTCGGGGCGGGACAAGGACAATGTGCCCGCTTCTGAACAGCAATTGGGTACGGTCTGAATGCTGCCGAATCCGCCTAACTTATCCAACACATCCAGCGCCTTGCCTTCCAGTGAGTCGTGGCAAGGAGCGTGATACAGGTAGCTCTCGCTGCCGGTACCAGCCAACTGCAAATCACGCTCCTGTGCATAGCGGGTTATATCGACCAATCTTCCGCCGAATAATTTGGCCGCTTCCATTTCGTTTAATCCTTCACGACAAGTTCCGCAGGTCACCACACAGCCGTCGAATTCCAAGTGGGTGAACATATCCCGGATTTGATTGAGCAGGATGGTTACACGCAAGCTGTTTTGCGAGTGCAATTCGGCCAAGCCGTTGGCCTGGGCTGGAAACCCGCAGCATAAAAACGGCGGCGGTAAAATTACTCGGGTTTTTAAGCTTAACAAGACGTGGATAGCTGCCATGGATATGTCCGACACCATGCGCTCTGAACCGCAGCCGGGGAAGTAGAATACGGTACGTTCAGCGGCTTCATCCGGCTCAAAGACCAACACCTGATCGTCTTTGCAGTCGGGTACCAGATCGCGCAGTGTTTTTGCAGGCACGGTCGGCATCGGCGAATGCAGCAGTTGCAACGGATAATGCTTTGATGAGCCTTTTTTCGGCTGCAACGGTTTGGCTAATACCGCGCCTAACTGCTGTCCGACAAAACCTGCCCGAAGAACACCGAAACGGAAAACTTTATTGAACGCCCGCGAATCGCTATGCAAATAACGTAGCGTCATTTTGGTCGCCGCCGCCGTGTGTTTATAGCCCCAGTCGGCCAGAATACGGCGTTCCAGCATCGATACGTCGGCAGAATCTATATCGACCGGACAGGGTTTGGCGCACTTGTGACAGGTGGTGCAATGATCGGACACTTCTTCCAGCCATTGCAGCAATTCGAATTTTGTCGAATATTCGCGTTGCGCATCGAATAATAAAGCTTCGATAATCGCGCCGATCGCCAGATTCTTGTTGCGCGGGTGATAAAACAAGCTGCCTGTCGGGTAAAATACCCCGCAATCGGGTTTGCATTTTCCGCAGCGCACGCAATGGGCGATCTTGTTCGCCAGCTCTTCCAATTGGCCGTGACGGAGTATGCGCGCTTCCAGTCCCAACAGGTTGAACGAGGGCGTGAAGATGTGTTCCAGCGCGTCAAAATCTTCCAGTTTTCCGGGGTTCATCAAGCCGGTCGGATCGACTCCGCTGCGATAAGCGCTGAGTTCGGCTATGCGCTCTTTTTCCAGGTACTTGAGTTTAGTCACGCCGATGCCGTGTTCGCCGGACACAACGCCACCCAATTCCACGACTTTAAACATCACTTGGTCGATGACTTCGCCCGAGCGTTCCAGCATATCCCGGTCATTGGAGAGCACCGGCAAGTTGACATGCACGTTGCCGTCTCCGGCATGCATATGGGTGGCCAGCACGATGCGCCGGTCGCGCACTTCCTGATGAGCCAGATCTATAGCGGCGATAATCTTGGGGAAACCTCGTGCCAGCTCGGCGAACTCTTTCCGAAAATGCTTGATAAGCGATAAACTGCGTAAGGTGTCTTCGTCGGCGGTCGACAATGCATCTTTGGCGACTGCATAAAGCTCCAGCGCCACATCGGCTCTGGTCGCAAATGAATCGGCATTGTCTTCAACTGGCGGTTCGCGAAATAATGCTGCCGATCGATCCAGGAATTTTACTTGGGCGAAACGTTCTTCTTCTATGTTAACCGCATCGATAAAACGGGCAAATTCGGCCAACGTTTCCAACGGAATCACGACATCTTCATTTAATTTAAAGGCATTGGTGCGCCTGGCAATCGCGCCGAATTTTTTGCGATCCGCCCAATATCGTTCCGCCTCGGTCGCATCGTGCGCCTCAAAAAGCTCGCTATTCGGGTACTGATCCAGAATGGCGCGAATTTTATCGATACCCTGCTGGGTCTGCTCTACGGCATGCCCGGCAATATCGATCAGCAGCACGGCTTTCGGCGTTTTGAACCGGCTTGATTTGACTTGATAGTCGATGGCTCGCACATACTCATCGTCGAAATGTTCCAGTGCCACCAGCGTATCTTCGCCTTGATCGGGAAACGGAAACGCCTTGGACAGTTCGACAATCACGCGGCTGGCTTCTTCCATGTCCTGCCCGAAAAACTCCAGGCAAATGGTGCGCGTGGCTTTAAATTTGGGATAAAGGATAAATTCCGCCGAGCTGATAATGCCGTCGGTGCCTTCCTTTTGCAAGCCCGGAACGCCGCCCAATGCCTTGTTGGTGATGTCTTTCCACAGGCCTTTTTTCCTGATCTCGCTGCCTTTTAAAACAATAATTTTGATAGACTCGCCGCTCTGATCGAATACCTCGAACGTCACTTGATCGTCCGGCAATATTTTACGTAATTGATGATCTATTCTGCGCACCTCCCAATGCTTGCCGCCGGGCATTGCTATCCTCCAGGAAATCAGGTTATCGATGCAGGTACCCCAGCGTACCGCACATTTACCGCCCGCGTTTTCTGAGATGTTGCCGCCTATGGTGGATGCCCAGGCGCTGGTGGGGTCGGTGGCAAATACCAAGCCTCGGCTGTCGGCATATTGGTGGGCTTTGTCGGTAATAACGCCGACCTCTAATTCAAGAACTTGAGCGACGGCAATCTGGTCGTCACTCAGCTTAAAGCTCATTTCGCGCATGCCGCGAATACGGTCAAGCTTTTCGGTGTTAATCACTACGCAGTCGGAACGTAATGGAATCGCGCCGCCGGTCAGTCCGGTGCCGCCGCCGCGCGGCACGGCTTTCAAGCCCATCTTGGCAATGGCCGTCAACAGCAGAGCGAGCTGGTCTTCCTTGTCCGGCATGACGACAGCAACCGGCAAATACAAGCGCCAGTCGGTGGCATCGGTGGCATGGGAGACCAGCGTGAACGGGTCGAACAATACGTTGTTAATACCCGCAACCGCGCCTAATTCCTTTTTCATGCGTTTGCGCAGACCCGGCACTTTTTCGACATTGCTGCGAAAATCGTTCAACAATTGCCGGGAAGCAACCAGCACTTCATGCACCTTGGCTTCATCGCCGATATTCTGTTCGATGATGGCCAGGTGTTTTTCGGCATTCTCAAACATGCGTTTGCGCCTACTGGACGAGCTGACCAATTCCTGAAACAGATAAGGGTTGCGGCGATAAATCAAAATCTCGCCGAAAAAACGCATCAGCAATCGCGCTGAGCGTCCGGTTACGCGCCGATCTCGCAACTCTTCCAGAGTTAACGCAATCTCCGAACCCACCAGGAAAGAAACAACCTGCCAATCATCGGCAGACGTATAGTTGAACGGAATTTCCCTATGGCCTCTGGGAATGCTAAGTGTAGCATCGGCTGCGGTTTTTAAGGTGCTAGGCGACATATTTAATCTTTTCCGGGGTAGTCAATATAAGGTATTGTCCCTTAATGCTTGAGACGGTTAAAGTATTCGTTTATGTTTTGGCGTAAGCATTCGCCTCCCCCTTTGAAAAAGAGGGATCGAGGGGGATTTATCTAATCAAATCTCCCTAACCCCTCTTTTTCAAAGAGGGGTTAGGGACGCTTACGTTTTGGCTTAAGCCTTGTCGAACCCTCGTCGACAAAATTTTTGTTACGCCCGATAGCGAATACTCAGTATAAGAAGCTATTGGGAAATTTTGATGACAAGCCAGCCAGAGCGATAACAGCCCTATTTTAGAGTTACATATGCGACACCTTACCCCAATAATTTTCTTGACCCTGCTGGTTGTGTGTTGCACAGCCGGTGCCGCTGATCCGACTGGACAACTCGATGCTACTGCATTGCCCCTTGGTGACGGCAAGATCAGTTCAAAACCGATGCGAGGATACGTCTATCCCTGCTCTACCCATTTCCGTGGCGGCGGTGCGCAGCATAGCGGCGATTGGCTTGGCTCGACCAGTTGGGATGCAACTCGCAAAATCCATGTTCAGGGCGAGGTGCCGTGGCCGGATGCCAAGATCAGCATCCAGGCGGTTAATGGCGTTCGTCAAATCATCGGTAACGGTTTACCGGTTAACCATAGCACTGGAATATTCCCGGTCGAACCCACCGATCCCGCTTACCGGATCGACCGTAATCCAAACCGGATTGCAGCCCAAACAATCAACCTGAATCTGCCGTTGTCGCCGGAAGTTGCAAACTCGGCAAGTTGCCTCCCGATGGGCATGATAGGCATCACCACCGGCGGCGTCGCGATCTTTAATGCGTTGGACGATGCCGGTCGCGACGCGGTGGCCCACGAAGTTCAGGATCATTGCGACGGCCATCCGCAAAAGCGCGGTCTCTACCATCACCACGGTGCGTCGCCGTGCGCTGTGGAGCAAAGCAAAAACAACGCGCTGATCGGCTATGCGCTGGACGGTTTCGGTATCTACAGCAATCTGGATGAAAACGGAAAGGAGTTGACCAATGCCGATCTTGATGAATGCCATGGTCGAACCGGAGCTATTCAATGGGATGGGACTACGATAACGATGTATCACTATGTATTGACCCGGGAATATCCTTATACGCTGGGTTGCTTTCGGGGTCGGCTGCCCGCGCAAAACAGGCAGGTCGCCGAGGCTCCCGATACGAGGCCTCGGCACCCGCCTCAACAAGCCGTTGCTGCTTGCACGAATAAATCGCCCGATGCCGGTTGCCGATTCATTTCACCTCGCGGCGCTGACATCAGCGGCATTTGCCGGTTGCATGGAGGCCTGAGCGTCTGCGTACCCGGCAGATTGCCGAGGAAATAAAAAACAATTGCGCCAAAGCATCGGTGCAAAGGGCGGGATACAAATCAGCCCAAACTTATTTATCAGAGGACAGGGAAAAGAACCCTACTTCATTTGACTTAGAAAAATCATTTCGTGGATAAGCTCAAGTCCCTCCAGGATTATGTAGTATTTTAGATGTAAAATTGAGAGGGGGGTGAACGTCAGTTTTCGACCCTCAGCAGAAATTGACAACTATTTTCTAGATGTCGAATAATGGCAAATATACTTTGCGCGGTCGCCGATGCGTAAAATGAAAAATAAATATATTATATAAATCAATCGATTAAATTTATTAAAAATCCGCAAAACTGATCGAGCGGAGTATAACTAAAAAATCAAAACGCTTTCCCAGGAGACACTTGGGATAAACTGCGATTTTTAAGTTTGATGCATTGAATCGCTATGCTTTTTGCAATCATTCTTTAATAATCTATCCCCATATCGCGATTCGAACCAAAAGTCATTCTGGCAAATTCTGAGGGTTCGACTTTGAGTAGCGGTTTTTCCACAACCAGAACCGGTTTTTCCATAGATGGCTGGTATCCTTCAAAGATGACCACGTTTCTCGCATCGTCCGCTTTGATGACAACCTGCATGCCCTGTACATCTGCGGCCAACTGGTTTTGGGAGATTTTAACATTGCCTGGAATGGTGACGATTCTCATCGATTTTAGTTCGTCTGCGCTGAACTCGCCTTCTTGAGGCGGCCATTCCGCTGCGCCCATTGGGGAAAAATAATAATTCACATAATCGGAAGCCTTGCCATCCGGGTAAGCGGCATAAAAAGCCGAGCGTGATAAATTGTTAGCCGCCAACAAGCTGGCAGATGCGTTAATGGCCTGCTGTAAGACCGGCGATTCGGTTTCCGTACAAGCCGTAAGCAAAGATAAAAGCACAGCTATCGAGATGGTTTTTATGGTCATGCTATCCCCCAAATGGAAAATTTTTTGTATGAATTAAACCGCTTGATCAAGCGACTGTCTTTTTAATATCGATTGTTCAAGACAGGCGGCAAAGCCTATCGCCATTAAGAAGCTAAAACCGTAATACATTAAGAAACCCTTGATTACCGCTATGGAAATATTGATAAATCCACCGCCGCCGCTGGTTACGAAGTTGGTATAAGGATCGTTTAGCCAATTCTGGGCGATCAGACAGGCGACAGGCGCCCACCACAAATTAACACGGGCAACAAAGCTGATCCTTTGCAGTAATTCGTCTTCCGGCTCAAGGCGGAATGCGCTGTACAAACCGAGCATGCCGCAAACTATCATCAGCGCATAAAGCAACATCATGCTCCACCCCGCCCAGCCGCCGTCAGCTGCAAGCATCTGCAAAGCCATTAAAGCGACCATAATGCCGCCGCCTATGCCGGATAAAACCCTAAGCGACTTAACTTCGCAATATCGTTTACGTAAATGATTTGTTGCTACAACTAAAGCCCCACCAACTACCGCAAGCAAGATCATAACCCCGGCCTCAGCCGTCGGCGGGGTAAACATCAATCCTAAGATTTCCGCTTCTTCATGAAAGACAACCAACGCCAGTACCAGCGAGGCTATTCCCAACAAAAACTGGCTTGCCGTAAAGCTGCGTAGCGACATAAATCGACTTCCGCTTAACTGACCGATTGCCACGATTATGGGCAGCAAGCCCCAAGCCAACAGGTGCTCAGGAATAGATGCGGTTGCCATTGCCGCCGCTTTTTGCGCATCAACACCCAAGCCCATAATATTCCAGGGCCAAATCAAAACCGATGAAGCAAATAGCATGCTGTATTTAAGCAACGGAATCATAAAAGCGCCAATTAAAAAATAGGCGGATACGTTGCCCCCTTGCCGAGCCCACAAATCGATCTCTTCAAGCTCCCATTCATAATCGACTTCGACTGACGCTTCTTGGTTTTGGCTCGCTTGCAAAACCGCTTGCTGCTCCCGTTCTTTTTTAGATTGCCATTTGGCAAAAACAATTCCGCAATGACCGCATTCTGCTTGACCTGAGTTATAGCCCTGTCCACACTTGGGGCAAGCCGCTAATAACGGCTGATCTTTTAATATTTGAGTTTCTGCTGCTATGCGTTGTTCAATGACTTCTTCAGGCTGTTTTTGCAGGTTGATTTTTGTGGGCGATTCCGGCGCGGTTGTAACTGGCTCACTATCAAGATCCATTTCCATTAATGCCGCATTCAAAGCAGTGGACAGTCGCACTACATCGCCATTAAATTCGGGTAGTTTTCCGCCCTGGACAAATTCGTAAGTCTTTTTATCAAAAATCAAGCGGTTATTTTTACTCAATAAAGTTTTGGCAAAATTCCTGACTGAATCTTGCATGATTGAGCCTTTTGCATCAAAAAAATCGCTATAGGTGATTTTAAAGCAGTCGCAAATAAAAGGTTGTTTAAACCCCCTAAGAAACAACAGCATTTTACTGTCGGTAAGATCGACATGCTCATACACCGACAGTAAGAGTATGTCCCGAAAAGGAACGTCCTGAGTATCGACACGGTTGATATTAATGCCGCCCTGTCCTTGGCTAATTCTGTTAATGGGCAGGGGCGAACAACGTATCTCGCTAATACCCAGCCGGTAGTCTATTAATCTTGGTTGAGTAGCGGTGGGCTGCTTTGCTTCCGGCTCGGCAACGCTCCGGCATAAGGCACCCGCATTGTTGAGTGCGTTAATATATTGGCTGGCGACGGTTTGGTTTACATTGCTTTTGATAACGGTATCGGCATCGGAAAATCGCTGCGTCACGCTTGCTACATCTGTTTTAAAAAGGGCGGCCAGATTCTGCATGACCGTTGTTAGGTCAATATCTTGGGCAAACCGGCCGGTAAAAACAACGCTAAATTTTTGTTCGTCATTCATGGGCTTTCTCAGCAACAGCCGGAACAAAAGAGATTAATCGTTCAGGTCGGCCGAGCCTGAAACGCTCAGCTAATTAGATGGTATTGGACTCCAAAAATTCGGACAATTGCGAGCTGGTAAGCCTAAGCCGTTGGCTCAACGCACGGGAAATATTCCAGATAATTTTAAATGCCAAAGCAGGCTGTTTGTCGGCCAAGATCAGCATGCTGGCTTTGTCCATTGACAAAAAAACAGTTTCCCCTTCGGCGCGGGCAGTTGCTGAGCGGGGTTGCGCATCAATAACCGACATTTCACCGAAAGTACGGCCTACCCGCAAGGTTGAAATCTTCCTATTACTTTTGTAAACGCCAATCGCCCCTTTAACAATAATTCCCATCGAAGTGCCGATATCGCCTTCTTGATAAATTACAGTGCCCTTTTCTGCGGCATAAGCTTTAAAATAATAGCTTATCGATTGCAGCTGTTCCCATGAAAAGTCCTCTCCCCAGTGTGAGGAGTCCAGTATTTGCGCATTTGTTTCCAGCGAATTTTCAATGGTTATTAATTTGGGGACTTTGGTTTCGATCATAAAAAGGTAAGCAGTCTAATTGTGTTTTTACAAAATGATAGCACTTAAACTCTATAAACTTAAAAGTTCATACTTAATTTTATTAGCTGTCAAGGTCAAATTTCATTTGCCCCAGGGCTACCTCATTAAAAAAGAGCTATCAAACAAACAGAATTTAGGATAATGACAAAATAAACCCCAATTAAGGAACCGGAAGAAATGGATTTTTTAGATATTTTTGGACAGCTCGACGATCCCCGTATTGACCGGAAAAAGCTGCACCCCATGCCGGAAATACTGCTATTGACGTTGTGCGCAGTCATTTGTGGGGCAGAAAGTTGGGATGACATAGAGCTGTTTGGCAAGGCAAAGTTAGATTTTTTACGCCAGTATCTGCCGTATAAGCACGGAGTACCGAGCGATGACACCGTGCGGCGTTTTTTCCGCGCCATTGACAGCACACAGTTCCAGCGTTTGTTTGTGGAATGGATTCGGGTATGGTTAAGTCCTGAGGTGGCGGGAAAAGTGGTGGCCATTGATGGTAAAACGCTACGCGGTAGCCATGATGCCGGGCAATCGCCGATACACGTGGTATCCGCTTTTGCCAGCGAAGCGGGGATCGTCTTAGGACAAGTAAAGACCCATGAGAAATCCAATGAGATTACCGCCATCCCTGAACTATTGGAGTGGTTGGATGTGCGCGGCGCCATCGTAACCATTGATGCCATGGGCTGTCAAAAAGCCATCGCCGAGAAAATCATCGATAAAGGCGGCGATTACCTGTTGGCGCTTAAAGGCAACCAAAGCAGCCTGCATAATGATGTACGCCTGCATTTTGAACAGCCCGCCACGGCGTCGCTCACCCGGATGACCCGTGCTGAAAGCATTGATAAAGGCCACGGGCGCATCGAAGTCCGGCAGTGCCGGGTGAGTACCGATATTGATTGGCTTAGGGAGCGTCACCCTGAGTGGACAAATTTCAACAGCATTGTCGCGATTGACAGTGAGCGGATCACTGGCGACACAACGACTCGGGAAACCCGCCACTTTATTAGCAGTTCGCTGATCCCGGCAGCGCAGATGCTGGCCGCCGTGCGCTTGCACTGGGGTATCGAAAATCAGTTACATTGGGTGCTGGATATGTCTTTCGGCGAAGATCAAAGTCGCATTCGCAAAGATAATGCGCCAACAAATGTCGGCATTATCCGTCATGCGGCGCTGAACATGATGCGACAGGCCCAAAAGAAACGGTTGTCCATCAAACGTATGCGTAAAGCGGCTGGCTGGGATGATTCTGTTTTAACAGATATTTTGGCTCAGGTTTTTTAATGAGGTGGCCCTG
>JADHTX010000098.1 GCA_016784875.1 Methylobacter sp. | reverse complement strand
CGGTCAAACCGAACAGGAAAAAATTATCGCCCCCGACTTCTTCGCGAATTTCAATATTAGCGCCATCCAAGGTACCTATAGTCAACGCGCCGTTCATCATAAACTTCATATTGCCGGTGCCTGACGCTTCCTTACCCGCGGTTGAAATTTGCTCGGAAAGATCGGCACCCGGACAGATTTTTTCCATCGCCGAAACCCGGTAATTAGGCAAGAAAACCAACTTCAACCTTTTGCCCACATCTGGATCGGTATTGATAACACTGGAGACATTATTAATCAGCTTGATGATTTTTTTCGCCATGTAATAACCGGGAGCCGCCTTGCCGCCGATCAATACGCAACGATCCGTCCAGTTCGCCGTATCGCCGCGCTTAATACGGTCATACAGATGAATCACATGCAACACATTCAACAGTTGCCGTTTATATTCATGGACTCGTTTAACCTGCACATCGAAAATCGCGTCGACATTAAAATCGACATCATGCTCATGCTTCTTATAATCGATCAGTTTTTGCTTTGCAGCCTGTTTGATTTCACGCCACTGCTTGCGAAACTGCTTATCTTCGGCATAAGGCTCAAGCTTTTTTAACAACGACAAGTCCGTCAACCAACCCTTGCCTATGGTGGTAGTGATTAATTCGGCCAGTTCGGGATTACAGGCTGCCAACCAACGACGCGGAGTAACGCCATTGGTTTTATTATTGAATTTTTCAGGCCAAAACTCATAAAAATCCCTGAACAGACCTTGCTGCAATAATCTTGAATGCAACGCGGCAACGCCGTTAATCGAATAGCTGCCGACGATGGCCAAATAAGCCATTCTGACATGTTGTTCACTGCCTTCTTCAATAATAGACATGCGGGTTAACCGATTTATATCACCCGGCCAATGCGCAGATACTTCCGCCATAAAATGCGCATTAATATCGAAAATCACCTCCATCAACCTTGGCAACAGTTGCTTAAACAAATTAACCGACCACCGCTCCAGCGCTTCCGGCAACAAAGTGTGATTGGTATAAGCCATTGTTTTTCTGGTAATGGCCCATGCATCATCCCAGACTAAACCGTGCACATCCATCAGCAATCGCATTAACTCCGCAACCGCTATGCTCGGATGCGTATCGTTTAACTGAAACGTATTCTTTGAAGCAAACGCGGAAAAATCATTGCCGTGCCGACCAACCCAAGAGCCGATCACATCCTGCAAACTGGCAGAAGCCAGCAGGTATTGCTGGCGCAGGCGCAACGCCTTACCGTTTTCATTGGCGTCATTCGGATACAACACCATGGTAATATTTTCCGCAGTATTTTTTGCCGCTACCGATTCAGCGTAATCTCCAGCATTAAATTCCTGTAAATTAAACTCTTCCGTGGCCGTGGCTTTCCATAATCGCAAAGTGTTTACGGTATCGTTCTGGTACCCCGGAATCGGCGTATCGTAAGGCACTGCAAGTATATCCTGCGTATCAACCCAGCTGGTTCGCTTATTGCCGACTTCATCGATATGCGATTTGGTACGTCCACCGAATTTAATGCGATGCGTATATTCGGGACGTTCAATTTCCCAGATATTGCCGTTACGCAACCAATGATCCGGTTTTTCCACCTGCTCGCCATTAACAATATCCTGCGTAAACATCCCATATTCATAACGCAAACCGTAGCCGGTCACCGGCAGCTGCAAGGTAGCGCAGCTATCGATAAAACAGGCGGCCAATCGACCCAAGCCACCGTTGCCCAAACCGGCATCCGGCTCGCTTTCGATCAACTCTTCAATCTCCAGGCCCAAATCATACATGGCCTGTTCAACCACTTCGGTAATGCCCAGATTTAACATCGCATTACTTAAGGTGCGACCCATCAAAAATTCCATCGATAGATAATAAGCCCGCTTGCAATCGGTATCTTTATAGGTATTGTAAGTTCTTTTCCATCGCTCAATGAGCCGGTCGCTGATAGCCATCGAGAGCGCTTCATAAGCATAATGCGGCGAGGTACAGTTTTCATCACGTCCTAGACGGTGACTGTAATAACCTTTGAAATCGGCAATAATATCTTGCTCAGACATGCCCAAATCGGGAAGTATGGTAATAGTGGATTTTGGTTTACTGGTTTTAAAACATCTATGCGGCATATTTTTTTCCACTACAAAATTGATTTCATGTTGATGGTAACTATTTATTGTTGTTTGAACAAAGCTATTTTCTGATCCGGTGCCTGTCCGCAGCTCGGTATCCTCTACTACCAGAATCCAGGCTGTATTTTTAAGTGTGCTGAGTATAATACATCGCTATTCTATAGATTATATGACTCATCATGCACTGAATTACGAATTGTTTTCTACAAAATTTTGCACTCACTCAGTGTTTAGATTGAATCTTCCCGTTTAATTTATGATCGAAACCCAAAAATATTTAATCACCATACCTGAAAAAGACGATGTTTCCGCTGTCTTTTTAATACCTAAAAACTATAAAAAAGCATTAATTATTGCGCATGGCGCTGGTAAAGACATGCGCTCGGACTTTATCTGCCGTTTGCATCAAGGTCTCGCCGAACAGGGTATATTAACGGTAAAATTTAATTTTATTTATACCGAACAAGGCCGTAAAGCACCTGATTGTCCAGCGGTGCTGGAAGCCACATGGCAAGCGGTGATTGAAGCCGTTTTGATCAAAACCGGACTGAATAGAAAACAGCTTTTTATTGCCGGAAAAAGCATGGGGGGACGTTATGCGACGCTAATCGCCGCTCAGCAGCAAAATTTTGGCGGCATCATTTTATACGGCTATCCGTTACACGCTCCCGGAAAAAGCGACAAGCCTCGTTTTGAACATTTACAACAAATTAATTCTCCAATGCTGTTTTTTCAGGGAACACGCGACAGCTTATGCAAACTCGATATTTTAAAACCCTTATTAACATCATTAAGCCCATCGCCGCGTTTGCATATTATTGATGGAGGAGATCATTCTTTTAAGGTTTTGAAAAAACTTCAACGTAACGAGGATGAAGTTTTTAATGAGCTGATTATCAGCAGCGCGCAATGGATTAACGAAAATACCGATTGATAACAATTGTTCCTGTTAACGTGAAAACGCATTTAAAGGACTTATCCAGCTTAATCCATTGAGCGTAAACATCTTTCAGCTATTTTCAACAATATGCTTATGCGGCAAGTCGACTTCGGTAATCACACCGGCTTCCGGATCGTTGAAAATATTTTCGTCTATTTCATTTTCACCACGCGCGACGATGCAGGTTACCGTTGCATCGCCGGTGACATTTACGGCAGTACGCACCATATCCAGCAACCTGTCGACACCCAAAATTAATCCAATGCCTTCTACCGGCAAACCAACTTGATTAAACACCATAGCCAGCATGATTAAACCCACGCCCGGTACGCCGGCAGTGCCTATCGAAGCCAAAATAGACATGCCGACAATAGTGACATATTCGCTTAGCCCCAAGTCTATACCATAGACATTGGCGATAAAAACGGTCGCCACGCCTTGCATTATCGCGGTGCCGTCCATGTTAATCGTTGCGCCCAGTGGAACGGTAAAAGCAGCCGTAGCGTTATTAACGCCTAAGCGCTTTTCAACAACTTGCAAGGTAACAGGAATAGTGGCATTAGAGCTGGCGGTACTGAAGGCAAATATATGTGCCGAACGCATTTTTTTAATAAATATAGCCGGACTCAATTTTGCGAACACGGCCAGTAACAAACTGAGTGTCCCAAAAGCATGGATTAATAAGGCGACGATAACGACACTGAAATAACCTATCATCGGCACAATTAAACCGAAGCCTTGCTCCGAAAAGGTTTTCGCCATTAAGAAGAATACCCCTATCGGGGCAAAATCCATGACCAGCGTGACCACTTTCATCATCACTTCATTCAGTTTTTCGGATAATTTATTCAGCTCCTGACCGATTTCTCCGCACATCAGCATGGCTATTGCAAATAAAATCACAAAGAAAATAATTTGCAGCATATTGCCCTCGGCAAAAGCATTAATCGGGTTGCTGGGAACGATATTGATAAAAACTTCGGTTAACGGCGGTGCTGGAGTTGGGTTAAACGCACTCGCACCGGCAACTCGTTCAAAACCTTTACCCGGCGCTGCGCCAATAGCGACGAATAAGGCCAAGGTGATCGCCATTCCGGTGGTGAGAATATATAAGCCGAAAGCTTTAAAACCGATTCGTCCTAAAACGCTGACATCACCAATACCGCAAACGCCACAAATCAGCGAAAAAGTCACCAACGGCACAACCAGCATTTTCAAGGCATTAACAAAGGCCGCACCAACCACATAAAACAGCCCTTTAACCAGATAGGTTTGTATAAAAGCGACTTCGTTGAAAAAAACATTGATCAGGCTACCTAGAATTAAACCGATCCCCATGGCAATCAGTATCTTGGTGGAAATTGACATTTTTTTTATCATTATTGTTGCCGTTGTCATAGCGTTGGTTGAGGGCTTGCACACATAAAATAAGTGCTGCAAGGTTACATTAAAAATTAACGCTTAACATTCGAAGCAATCTTTGAACTCCAAAATTGCCTGTCCTGTTATCTGTGATGGTGAGACGCGACCCTGCTAACAACAGCGCTTGATCCCATTCCACTTTTCATCCTGCCACTGCTTGAAAAAAGCCTGCTTGCTTAAGGGCGTTCTATCTTGATGATGTTCTGCATGATGCTGCAAATAACGCTCGTAGGCATCATCTCCTGATAAATGACGCACACCGCGCCAAAATGCTTTAATTTTGTTAAACATCAATCCCTCACCCAATCTTCAACTAAGCGACTCGGGCTATGCGGCGCTTCGGCCAACGGCAGCACTGGCTTTCCTGTCAGATACCGACTGCAAACACGAAGCATATCAGCTACGATCAACCACAATAAAGCCACAAAAAATAAGGTCAGCCAGCCATCCAGATGCAGGTTGAAGATCAAATGCGGTGCAATTGCGGCTTTCTCCGGCGGCAACACGCCTGCCGCCAGCTTGTCCGCCAAATCGTTAGCCGCCGAGAAGAAACCGATGCGGGTATTATCGCTGGTAATTTTTTCCCACGATGCCGTGCTGGTAATTATCACCAACCATGTTAAAGGCAAGCCGGTCACCCAGGCGTATTTGAGTTTGCCTGACTTAACCAAAATACCGGTTGCCACACTCAATGCAATCGCTGCCAGCATTTGGTTGGCAATACCGAACAGCGGCCACAAAATATTGACCCCGCCGTTCGGATCGATCACTCCTATATATAGGAAATAGCCCCAGCCTGAGACCACTAATGCGCTGGTCACCACTACCGAAGGCGCCCACGAAGTTTCGCCCATTTTCGGCCAGATATTGCCGAGCATGTCCTGCAACATGAACCGCCCTACGCGGGTTCCTGCATCCAGCGTAGTCAGGATAAAAATAGCCTCGAACATGATCGCAAAGTGATACCACAAAGCCAACATGCTTTCTCCGAACGCGCTGCCGAAGATACTCGCCATGCCCACCGCCAATGACGGCGCGCCGCCGGTACGGGCAAACAAAGTCGCCTCGCCCATTTGGTTAGCCAGCAACTGCATCTGGTCTACGGTAACCGGAAAGCCCCATGATGAAATGGCTGCCACCGCCTCGATAGCCTCCTTACCGACCACGCCTGCCGGGCTATTGATCGCAAAAAATACGCCGGGGTCGAGCACGGTCGCCGCAATCATCGCCATCATCGCGACAAAGGATTCCAGCATCATACTGCCGTAACCGATCATGCGTATATCGCGTTCATTGCTGAGCAATTTCGGCGTAGTGCCGGACGCGATCAGCGCATGAAAACCGGAAATCGCGCCGCAAGCGATAGTAATGAACATGAACGGGAACAACTTGCCGCCGAAAATAGGCCCGGTGCCGTCGATGAACTGGGTCAAAGCCGGCATTTTTACTTCCGGTTGCAGCATGATAATTGCCACCGCCAGCAAGGTGATAGTACCCAGTTTAATGTAAGTCGATAAATAATCGCGCGGTGCCAGCAATAACCAAACCGGCATAATCGCCGCCGCAAAACCGTAAGCCATCACCCACCAAGCCAACGTCAAACCATCGTGATCGAACCAGACGCGCAAAGTTTCGTTGTGATCGATCAAGCCGCCGCCCGCCACGGACAACAATAATAAAATCACGCCCAACGCCGAAGCTTCCAACACTTGGCCGGGACGGAAACTGCGCATGTACAGGCCGACGATCATAGCAATCGGAATGGTTGCGGTCACCGTAGCCGTAGCCCAGGGACTGTGCTTCATCGCATTAACCACCACCAGTCCCAGCACCGCGATCAGGATAATCATGATCGCAAAAGTGCCGATCAGCGCCGCCGTGCCTCCCAATGCGCCCAGCTCGTCCCGCGCCATTTGCCCCAGGCTTTTGGCATTACGCCGGGTGGACAAAAACAGCGTCACCATATCCTGCACGCAACCGCCCAGCACTGCGCCGAACAATATCCACAAAGTGCCCGGCAAATAACCGAACTGCGCGGCCAGCGTCGGCCCGACCAACGGCCCCGGCCCTGCAATCGCAGCAAAATGATGGCCGAATACGATCCATTTATTGGTAGGCAAAAAATCGCGT
Source organism: Methylobacter sp. (assembly GCA_016784875.1). GTDB lineage: Bacteria > Pseudomonadota > Gammaproteobacteria > Methylococcales > Methylomonadaceae > Methylobacter_A. Next base: position 3,897 of record JADHTX010000098.1, on the reverse strand, counting down.
CCATTATCCAGCCGCTCAGCCGGAGTCGCCCGCGTTTCGTCAACCGCCAGCACCGTGGCGGCAATCCACGCCGCATAAAAACGGTAAGCTATGGCATACACACACATTGCGGCAGTCACAAACCACAGCGCGTTGATGCTCTCACCGCGATTTAAAGCAATACCGCCGACGGCTACAGCGCCGAGCGCGGCAATCAGTATCCAGGTAACATTTTTAAGTAATTTATTCATCAGACATCTTCTTTTTATTATGGGTATTTTTTATCCGTGTTAGCCGACCATCCTTTTTTCAAAAATAAATGACTTCCGGTATTAACGGCTCAACCACCAATCTTACAAATTGGTCGGCAAACAATAATTGATGTTGCAAAGCTAAGTCTGCCGCAAACTAAAACAGCTGGGTAGTTAAGCCCTTGTTCGGTTAAAACAAAAATTTCAAAGACCTCAACTTCGCTTTTTTTCGTTTTTCCCATTATTAGATCAAATTACAGCGTAGTGGAGATGATCAATCAAATAGAGCAGCCATTTTATTCTGCCCTGCTCCCCCCTGAAATCCCCTCGATTGCTTACTTTAAAAATACCGCTACCGAGTTAAAGAACAATCCGCAACCAGCTTAATAATGTCGGCTTTAGCCATCATGGTAAACGGCTGTTTCGCTTTCAAACCAAGTTGATCCCGAGTAACTTTGTGTATTGATCAGTTAAAATTGGCTTGATAATTTATCCAAAATCATACAAACCTTTTGCTGATGCTGTGAATAGAGTAAAAATAAAATCATAGAGAATACTAAGGATTGAAGCAAGTATTGGTTTGTTTGTTGTTAAGCAATAATAACAATCGGACACTGAACAATCCCCACAAAACCCCAGTAAAAAAACAATGAAATATTTTCTGATGTTAGGCGAAAATTTAATTTAAGCCGGATTGAAGCTGCTGGTCCCTGCGCCCATCATCTTCTTTTGTCGGTATCAGCCTAAAAGGTTCAGCCGGGGGATGCCCGATATAGACTAATACGGACCGGAAGCGCACGCCGTGTTCGATCACATGTCTCACCCGCATAGCATGCCGCCATGTTCAATTCGAACTTCCGGCGGTCTATTTGAAACTCGTACTGGTTATACTGAAAAGAGTAAATTTGTTGAATATCTTAAAGTCTACTCCCATTTTTGTTCGGGGATTATGCACAAAATAACTTGAGTATTTTTCTCGCCATAAGCACTGCCATATGATCTGAGCCATTCTATACCAAGGCAAGCTTTAGAGCTCTTAAGCAATTTATCGAGAGGGAAAACAGCTATTGACTTTGCAAATGAGAATCATTATCATCTAAACCCATGAACAAACACTCTTCGCCCTTAACTTTAAAATCTACACTTTCTGCAAAGCAGGATATAACACCGACTTTGCAACTACGCTTAAACAGCGCCGAGCTATTCAATACCACGAGCGAAATTGTTATTGAGCATGCCGGTGAAGAATACCGATTGCGTTTAACGCGTCAGAATAAATTAATTCTGACCAAATAGTTTATAAAACAGCCAGCCACCCAATACCCTCAAGTGTTGTTAGCCAGCCAATGTAAAAGACACACTCAGCGCTGTCTTTATCGCTGCATCATGCAGCTCCGGCAGTCTTATTCTGCCTAATATTTGGAATGGTAAAAATCTATGAACTCAATAAATTCAAATAGACGACACAAAAAATCTGAAATATCCGGTAACGGCGATTGCCGTGTTGTATTTTGTCCGGAATGCGGAGTATTAGAAATAAATTGCGGAACATCAACGATACGCACTAATTATGAATCGTTAATCATACTCAGCTCGGTCTTAAACCATGCCAAAGTGCGGCTTGATCAGATACAAAATACAACACCGGAAGACAATGCCCAGCAAATAAGTATCAGGCGTGTTCACTAAAATGATTTTTCCGGTAAGCAACACCTATTTCCTGGAAAATCACTCTGTCCCCATGCTGAGTTATATTAGACAAGGTAAAATTACGCCGCTCCCTGATCGCCCTTGGCTTGCTCTGTGCTTTGTGCTGAGCGCTCATCTGGCAGTGTTTGCGACACTGCGTCCGCATCCGCAACCTTTACCTGTTAAGACTATCCCGGAATCGATCATGATTAATCTGCTTAGTGTGCCGCAAGTATCGAGGCGGCAGCAAATATCTCCTGCCGCACCCATAGAAAAGATACAAAAACCGGTCAAGAGATCAGTAAAAAAAACTATCAGTCAACCTTTTGTACCACGCATAAAGCAAACAAATTTACCAGTCGTTCTGCCCAATGAGCAAACGTATATATCCACAGCAGCAGTAAACTCGCTTAGCGCTGAACAGATTCCCAAAGCTGCCGACACTCAGGCATATCAGTCGCCTAGATTCAACGCCGCTTATTTAAATAACCCGGCGCCCCATTATCCGTCTCTGTCGCGACGACTGGGCGAACAAGGCCGGGTCTTGCTACGCGTACAGGTGACTACGGACGGCACAGCAGGTTCTGTCGAGTTGCAAACTGGCAGCGGTTCGACCCGACTCGATCAGGCCGCGCTTGAAGCGGTCAAAAAATGGCGGTTTATTCCGGCCAAACGTGGTGAACAACCGGTTAACGCATCGGTGCTTGTTCCGGTTAGATTTTCGATAGAAGGATAACATCATCATGCAAATAGAATACCTGTTAGATAGTCTGAAGTTCATCAGCCAAGGTGGCGCTGTATCTATGACCGTAGCAGCTGGACTGTTAGTCATGTCAATCGTCAGTTGGACACTAATGATCATCAAAGCTATACAAGCACGACGGTTAAAAAGCAGCAGCGCGACTTTCTTAGCTCGTTTTTGGCTAGTCTCGTCGACAACTGTTCATAGTACAAATGAACAAGAGAGCCTATATCCCTCCTTTGTAGTATCTGTAGCGACCGCTGTGAACGATTATTTGAACAAAGCGGAAAACCCGTTTGCACGTCTTACCGCACAAGGCATCAACGCGACCATCCATCATCATCGATATACGGCGCAACAGGAATATTCGCGTCACGACGAATTTATTGCCCAAGCGTTACGTCGGACTATCGGCCAGGAAGCCATGCGCCTGGAAACAGGGCTCACTTTATTAGCTTCGGTGGGCAGTATAGCCCCATTCATCGGCCTGTTCGGCACGGTTTGGGGTATTTATCACGCGCTCGGCAGCATCGCCGTCGGCGGCCAAGCCACCGTAGATAAAGTAGCTGGCCCGGTCGGCGAGGCGCTGATCATGACTGCATTCGGTCTCGCAGTCGCTATCCCTGCCGTACTTGCCTATAACGCCTTAGTGCGCGATAACCGCCTGCTAATGGGCGAAATGGAAGCGTTCGCACACGATTTGCATACTTTCCTGACTACCGGCGTTCCGCTGGCAGCCGTGAAAATTACCGAAATAAATTCAACAGAAGTTTTATTATGATGAATTCAGGCGGATTTGGCAGCGACAATCACCATACCCTGCCTATGGCAGAAATCAACACCACGCCGATGGTGGACGTCATGCTGGTGTTGCTGGTCATTTTCATCATTACCGCACCGCTGCTTACCCACACTGTCAAAATCGACTTGCCGCAAACTGCAAGCCAACCCGACCAGGAAAAACCCGACACTATCACCCTATCGATTAATGGAGAAGGCAAACTGTTTTGGAACGATGTGTCATTTACAAACACGGAACTTGCCACTCGATTGGCGACAGCATCTCAGAAAAAGCCTCAACCCGAATTGTATTTGCGCGCCGACAAAACAACAAATTATCAGCAATTGGCATCGCTGATGTCTGCCGCGCAAACTGCAGGAATTAAAAAACTCGGCTTTGTTATCGAGCCCAACAAAAAGGAATAAGGAATAATGCTTTATGACTTTTTCATTGCT
>JADHTX010000097.1 GCA_016784875.1 Methylobacter sp. | reverse complement strand
GAAGTGAAAACCGAGGTTAATATCGACCGCATTACCTCACACGCCAATCCCAGGCTGTTTGAGCGCGTACCGGCAGGCGCGGAATTTGAGTTTGAATTTATCCTGACCTTGCTGGAAGGCGATGACGACAATAAATTCTTAAACTTGGTTCGCGAAGGCATGGAGCTTGTGCAGCATGACAGCTTGGGCGGACACGGTTCGCGCGGTTACGGCCAAGTGCGATTCACGCTAATGGAAACCTGGGAACGCACCACTGAAAACTACCGTAACGGCGAAGCAGCCACTGCATTGGAAAACGGCCCTTTCTCCGGTTTTAACGAATCGAACGCCACTGCCGCATGAGGCCAGCCATGCACTGTTACCGCCTTTGCTTTACCGCGCCGATCCATATCGACAGCCGTGGCGACGCCTTTCATGAACGTTCTGAAAACTTTATTCATTCGGACACACTCAGCGCCGCGCTGTTATCGGCTTGGGCGCTGCTGGAGCCGGAAAATATTGAACAACGCGCCAAGGAACCGCCTTTTACCATCAGCTCGGCGTTTCCGTTTTATGAAGACAGATACTTTTTGCCCCGTGCGCTGACTGCTCAAGCCGTAAAACTGCCGGTAACCCGGCTTAAAGAAGCCAAAGTCTTCAAAAAAGTCCAATGGCTGGAAACCGATTTATGGCAACGATCCTTTCATTCCGATTGGACAAAAAATATCGATATTAAGCAAGGCTGCCTAGCCTTTGCTCAACCTGCACCTAAAATTAAAAAACTTTGGGCAGAAGAAGAACGCCCGCGCTTAGCTATAGACAGGATTACCGGCAGTTCCATCGATGGGCAGTTGTTTCACTTAAGCCGTATATGGTTTGCCAAAGAAGGCGGCTTATATTTTTTGGCGAAGTTTAACGATGACACCGACCGCCTAGGCTTTGAAGCCGCATTAAGTCTTTTGGGCGATAGCGGCATAGGTTCAGACCGCAGCAACGGCAACGGTTTTTTTAACTGGCAAAAAGGGGAGTTACCTAGTCTGAGCTTAGCCGGGCCAAACGACACAGCTGTCGCCCTGTCTTTAGTCAGCCCGGCACAGGACGATTGCGGTCAAAACTGGTTAAAAGATTCAGCCTATAAACTAGTTTCTCGCGGCGGCTGGATAGGCCAAAGCGGGATACGTAAATTGCGCTTGCGCATGTTTGCCGAGGGCAGTGTCTTCAATCAACCTTTGCACGGGCGAGTTGTCGATATAACACCTGAACAAAATTCGCCAAATCCAGTGTATCGGGATGGACGCGGTTTTTTTGTTAAAGCGGGGTAAATAATGAAAATGCAAGGCAAAACAATAAGTGTTCATTTAGGGGTAGAAGTCTTAACTCCTTTGCAATGCGGTTCAGGCGAGGATTTATTTAAAGAATCGGATTATGTCGAAAAAGATAAAGGCGTTTTTGTGGTCGACCAAGTAAGAAGCTTTAATGAAGTTGCATCCGGCGACCATGACAAAGATACATTATTAGCATGCGGCAACCAACTCAGTGATTTGGTAAAACTGGCGGGTGAGCATTACGGCTATGCCTTACCGATTCTGAGTGGCGGTTTTGCCAAGATGCCGGATAAAATTCGCGCCCATTTAAAAGATGCGCTGTTTCAGCCCTATATTCCGGGCAGCGCCTTAAAAGGAGCCATCAGCACGGCGTTAATCGCGGAGCATTTGCGTTCAACGCCAGATAACTATCAGTCATTTCTACCGAAAAAAAACGCCAAAACCAACAAGCCAACCGCTCCTCAAAAGGTAGCGGCTAAAAAATTACTGGATGAGCTATTAGGCCAAGACCCCAAACAAAACATTTTTCGCGCCCTGCATGTTAAAGACGCTATGTTTAAACCCGAACAATTGCGTTTAGTTGATATTAGGTGGCTTAATTTAACAAGCCGTGCGGATAAAGTAGAGGCGCTATGGCGGAGCCTGTCTTCACGCAAAAACTGTCCAAAATGGCAAGATGCCGATGGCATTTACGCCGAAATGCTAGTCCCAAAAAGTACGGCAAGTTTTCAATTGCAATGGGATGAATTTTTGTTGAGTGATATGCAATGGAGCACAGCAAAAAAGGACTTCTTGCCGAGCAACTTTGAAGACTTAAAAGGCAAACTTAACCATCATGCAAGTTATCGCCTACAACAAGAAATAGCCTTTTATCATCGTTATGGAGCGGTTAAGCCGGAGCAAGAATGCACAAAACTACTCAATGACTTAAATCAAGACTCAGACAGTATTTATATACAATTGTCATGGGGCAGTGGTTGGCGCGGCATGACCGGCGACTGGATGTCCACCGATTTAGCCTTGGAAATGCGTGCACTTTACAACTTGGGCAAAACCAATATGCCATTTCCCAAAACGCGCCGCTTAGCGGTATTGGGCGAACCTAAGTTTCCGTTAGGTTGGGTGCGGCTGTTTCCATACAGCCAAATTGAACAAAAAATAAAGCAACAGCAAGCCGAACAAGCAGCCCATAAACAGCGTGAAATCGATGAAAAACAACGCATTGAAAGTTTAAGTCCTCTGGGCAAAGAGCTGGAAAACTTAAAAAGCGTACCTGAGCAAGAATGGGATACGCGATTGCTGCACAAACTGGATGAAGCGCAATTGTCTAAAGCAGATAGAAAACAGATTGCCGAAAAAATAAAACAACTGATGATAAAAGCCGATAAATGGCAGCCTGATTTTGCCGGCAGCAACAAATCAAAACTTAAGTTTAAAGAGCGCTCTCTTAAAGTGCTTAAGTTTTTAAGTGAGTTATGAAAGTAGCCCGCTCAGTTGATTTATCGTTTTATTGTTTCCACACGCAATGCACGGGAACGAGGGTCTCTGTCGAAAAAACACGATGCCCTACTTGTTATCGTTCCCACGCTCCGGCGTGGGAATGCATTCGACAACGCTCCAGCGTTGCTAACCTCGACGCTGGGGCGTCGTTAACTGCATTCCGTGTGCCACGTAGGAATGCAGTATTTTATCGTTCCCACGCTCCGGCGTGGGAACGATGCACCAATTTGACATTAACTGAATCATAAAAGGAAAAAACAATGCCGGAACTACAAGAACTCTCAGATGTGGAAATATTTTTTTCCGCATTTAACTTAATTTTTAAAAGAATTGAATTTTATGTATTAGTGGTTTTAAGCATACTATTTTTAATCTATATATCACATTCTAATGAACATACATTTTCAAATGAGCTGAGTACAAAATTAACGAGTGATTTCATAGGGCTTATATTGGATTTATCGACACTGTTGGTGGTTTTTAGCGTTTGGATATACGGCGTTAAAAAAGAATGGACAGAGTCACTAAATAAATTATTAAGCGTCCAATTTGTGGTTAGCGTACCCCTGCCGGATAATTCTGCCTCTATCAATAAACTGCAAATTGAATGTCTTTATGCCCCTTTATCGGGTGACTCAGATGTTCGGCAAATGGCTCAAGCATTAGGTAAAAGTGTAAACGGTGAATGTTTTCTACCAATTGCACCAATGCTTAATAAAATATCTAAAAAAATAAAAATAGATTCTTCAAGCATAATAAATAATGGCATTCCATTTATGAGCTATGAAGTTGAAATAAAACTGACAGAAACACTGACAGAATTAAAGCGAGTCATAGGCGATCCAATTCCATTAGCCGACAATGAGTATATCTATTGGGCTTATCCATTTGATACGATTAAAGAAGGCGTTAATAAAAAACGACATCAGGCTTAATCTATGTTAGTTATTGATTTATCAGAGTTATACGACCAAACCGCCAAGCTGTCGGCATTGCCGGACTATGAACAACAGGCACAAGTTTTGGCGGGAGACGGGTTGGATGTTGTGTTGACCGGCGCGGCTCCGGTTTGGCTGTACCTTAGAATCGCCCATGTCCTGCATGGTAAAGCCAAAAGCTTGGTTTACCGTTCTCCCGTTACCGGCGATGTGGTTATTTTCGATCATAATCCTTATTAATGTAGAGAGAAAAGGAGTGAGAATTAGCGTTTGCGGCGCGTCAGGCGAAAATGGGGTGTATTTTAATGATTGATGTTAAATCAATAGCTTGCGAAAGAATCTAGCTAAAGTGCGCCGTATGTTGATTGGTAAGGGGAATTTTTGTTTTGTTCAGGTTTCCAGCTGTTTTTTAGGCTTGCCGCCGAGTTATTTACTAGGTGCGCCGCAAACAGCCGAAATTCCGCTTGCAAAGCAACAGTCTACAAGGGTACAGTTGTACCGCCCGGACTTTGATAACGGGATTAAAACTTACGTCATGCATCGGGCCGCTGAATGGGGTGGTGCTAGTTGTACCGCCCGGACTTTGATAACGGGATTAAAACCAGACCGGCAGCTCCAGTCCCTGCAACGTCAATAGTTGTACCGCCCGGACTTTGATAACGGGATTAAAACCCATACCCGCACCGTTACCAGCACCAGGAACTCGAAGTTGTACCGCCCGGACTTTGATAACGGGATTAAAACAAAAATATTTCTGGTGCTTGTACCTCCCTCATTTTTTAGTTGTACCGCCCGGACTTTGATAACGGGATTAAAACTACGACAACTATGTCGTATAACTTGCGTTATGCGCGTTGTACCGCCCGGACTTTGATAACGGGATTAAAACAGTTGTCCCATCACCTAGATAGCCAAGCTTTGCAGGTTGTACCGCCCGGACTTTGATAACGGGATTAAAACACTAAATCAACACCATAGCGCTCAAGATTAGCAAGTTGTACCGCCCGGACTTTGATAACGGGATTAAAACAAAAACTCGTTGTCATCCCACTGGGTATTGTGTAGTTGTACCGCCCGGACTTTGATAACGGGATTAAAACGTTAGCCCGGCAATAGGACTGAGGTCACTGATCTGGTTGCACCGCCCGGACTTTGATAACGGGATTAAAACAGTATTAGTATGAGCAGGGATACTTAGTTTCATGAGTTGTACCGCCCGGACTTTGATAACGGGATTAAAACTTTAGTCCAAGCTTTATTGTCAACTTGATAAAGTTGTACCGCCCGGACTTCAATAACGGGATTGCTTTCCCTGCTACGCGCTACCGTGGCATGAATCAATTTATATTAACGAAATTCCTGCGCCGCCAAGTGTTTTCAGGCACAATAAAACTTCATTCCTGCCTGGAGAATACCCTCATGCAAAAAGTCCAATTGTCCGATGCCTTGACCGATTTCAACCTTCATCAAGCCTGGAGCAAGGTCTATGAAAATCAGGGCTGTGCCGGGGTGGATCGGCAAACATTGGAGGCCTTCGCCGAACAGCTGCACAAAAACCTGGAAACTTTGCGTGATGAAGTCAATTATGAAACCTATCGGCCTCAGCCGCTGTTTCGGATAGACCTGGACAAACCGGGCGGCGGCACCCGGCCTTTGTCCATTCCGACGGTGCGCGACCGGGTGCTGCAAACGGCGGTGACGCGCGTTATTGAGCCGTTGTTTGAAGCCGAGTTTGAAGATTGCAGCTTTGCTTACCGCAAGGGGCGCGGTGTAGATCAGGCGTTAGATAGGATTCAATTGTTGCAGCGCCAAGGTTATCAGTGGGTGGTCGATGCCGACATCCAATGTTTTTTCGACAGCATCGATCACACCCTGCTGATGACTCAAATCGGCAAGCTGGTCACCGATACCGGAATTTTAGGGTTGATTCAACAATGGCTTTGCGCCGCAGTGGTCGATGGCGAGCGGCGATTCGTACTGAGCAAGGGCGTTGCTCAAGGCTCGCCGATAGGCCCGTTGCTGTCCAATCTGTATTTGCATCATCTTGATGAGGCTCTGCTGGACAAAAACTTGTGCCTGATCCGTTTTGCCGACGATTTTTTGATTCTGTGCAAAAGCCAAGATCATGCCGAACAGGCTTTGGAACTGACCGATAGCTTGCTGAGCCAATTACGGCTAAAGCTCAATACCCGCAAGACGCAGATTGTGCATTTTAACCAGGGCTTTCGTTTTTTGGGGGTGCAGTTTATCCGCTCGTTGGCGTTTAAAACGGAGGCCGACGAGCCGAATGTATTGGCCTTGCCGGAGCCTGTCGAAGCTCCCAAACCGGCGCCGGCAGCCGAACCGTTATCGGTTATGCAGTCGGCGTTTTTGCAAGCCAATATAAACGCCGCGGATTTTTTAGTCCGAGAGCAGCCGCAAGACACTCTGGAGCCTATCGACGAACAAGACCTGCCCTTCGACCATGAGCCGCTACTGCGCACCTTGTACTTACTGCAACACGGTCAAGTATTAGGTAAAGAATCCGAACGGCTGATCGTCAGGCAAGAACAAAAAATAGTTCGTGAAATTCCTGCGATAAAAGTCGATCAAATCATGGTCTACGGCAATGCCCAAATTACCACTCAAGCCATGCAGTTTTGCCTGCAAGAGCGCATTCCGATTTATCTGCTGTCAGGCCAAGGCCATTATTACGGTGTTATCGACTCCTTTAATACGGAACCGGTGCTGTTGCAGCGCGAACAATTCTTGCGCGCGAACGACGATGCATTTTGCCTGAATCTGGCTACCGCTATGGTGCAGGGCAAAATAGCCAATAGCCGACTGATGCTGCAACGGCAGGCACGGCGACATAGCTCGGATATTTTACACAAGGCCGTGGCTGTGCTTAAAAACACCCTGATTCAACTGGACCGGGCAAGCTCGTTAGATGAACTGCGCGGGTATGAGGGCAGCGCTGCCAAAATCTATTTTCAGGCGCTGGCGGTAACCGTGGATAACTCGTGGGGCTTTAGCCGACGCGTTCGGCAGCCGCCCACCGACGGCATCAACGCCATGCTCTCTTACGGCTATACGCTATTGTTTTATAATGTTTACTCCTTATTGCGCAGCCGTGGCCTTAATCCGCAAGTCGGCTTTTTGCATGCGTTGCGGCAAGGCCATCCGGCATTGGCATCGGATATGATGGAAGAGTTTCGCAGTATTGTGGTGGATGCGGTGGTTTGGAAGTTGATATTAAACCAGCAATTAAGTTCTGATGATTTCAGTTACCCTAAAACCGCAGGCGAAGGCTGTTTTCTTAAGCCGCATGCGCGGAAAGTGTTTATCAAGGCGCTGGAAGAAAAGCTTAACTCGGCCATTTGCCACCCCAACACCGGAACCAACCTGGATTATCGGCGTTGCATGGAATATCAAGTGCAACATTTATCCGCCGTGATACGCGGCATTGAGCCAAGCTATCAGGCGATGGTGCTACGATGATCCGATTATGGCTGATAACCTACGACATCAGCGATGACGACAACCGAAGAAAGGTGCATGACATCCTAAAAAACTACGGCAAGCGCGTACAATACAGCGTGTTTGAATGCCATTTGAGCGACAAGGCCTTAAGCGTTTTGCGTGAGCGCTTGCTGGACGAAATAGATAATGCCGACAGTTTGCGCTGGTATCCGTTATGCACTTGGTGCAGCGAAACGGTGTTTTTTCAAGGCCTCGGCCTGCCGCCTGAAGACGAGGCTTTTTTTCTGCAATGACGGTTTTTTATGTGATTTGTTTCGATGTGCATGACGCCAAACGCTTGCGTAAAATATCCAACGAGATTGAAAACTTCGGCGTCCGGGTGCAACGCAGTGTGTTTGAATGTCATCTTGAAAACGCCCAGTTGCAGGAGCTGAAACGGCGGCTGGACAAATTGATGAACCTAACGGAAGATCAGGTGCGTTATTACAACTTATGCGGCAAAGACAAGCGGCATATTGTCATCGATGGTTGCGGACGGGTGAGCGCCGACCCGGATTATAATCTGCTTTGAGTAGAAAAGCGGTTTTGCGGCGCGTCAGGTGAAAATTTTGCGATTTTTAGTGATGCCTGTAAAATCAACAGCTTGCGAAAAAATCTAGGTAAAGCGCGCCGTATGTTGAATTGTAAGGGGAATTTTTGTTTTGTTCAGGTAATTTAGCGTTTTTTAGGGGAATTAATGGAAATCTTAATTACCGCGCCGCAAACGGTCGAAATTTCGCTTGCAAAGCAACAGCCTACAAAGGTACAGTTGTACCGCCCGGACTTTGATAACGGGATTAAAACTTGATGATTGTTTTATAAATGACCTGTGCTTTTTCGTTGTACCGCCCGGACTTTGATAACGGGATTAAAACATTGCTTGCAGGGCGATTAACATCGCCAATTTTTTGTTGTACCGCCCGGACTTTGATAACGGGATTAAAACGTCTCTCCCTTAAAAACAAATTCAGGCGCTACTTTGTTGTACCGCCCGGACTTTGATAACGGGATTAAAACTCAATACCAGAAATTCCGAAACGAGGTTCCAAGGTAGTTGTACCGCCCGGACTTTGATAACGGGATTAAAACGAATTGATATATAACCAATGAATTGATACATTCCCTGTTGTACCGCCCTGACATTTTTCTCGTTCCCGCGCTGCCATTAACCTAGAAAAATTATTTGATCCACGAAAAACACAAAAAGCACGAAAATATTCAAAGAAATACCAAGTTGTAGATCGGCACCCAAAGGGTGAATGACTGCGTAATACAACAGGCTGATTTTTTTTAGTGCCTTTCGTGCTTTTGGCTTCCCGTTTAAGCCGGGACAATTTAAGGTTAAGCCGTTCGTGGTGAGCCCTTCGACTACGCTCAGGAGAGCCTTGTCGAACCATGATCGGCTTAACCGCTCACCCTTCGACAAGCTCAGGGCGAACGGTTAAGCCTTTTATGTGTCCCGCCTTAAACGGAAAGCCTTGCTTTTCGTGGACTACCTGCGGTTTTTAGGATTAAGTTAACTGCAATGACGACGTAGGAGCGGGTCCCGATCCAACTGATTTTTTAGGTTGATTTTACTCAGTGTTCTCCGTGTCTCTGTGGTGAATTGAGGTTTTTAGGTTTATCGGTGTTTACCTGTGTCAATCTGCGGCTAGCTGATTTTTTAAAATGAATAGCGCGGTGGAAATTCTGGCGCTTTTTGCCGATGAAATGATACTTTCAGGATATTGGCAGTTAAAAAATCGACGCGGTTAGCGTAAAATAACGGCTGTTATTTTTGTGTACGGTTAGCGGGATCTCGTTAATCTCACCCTTTACCTTACGGTGCGGTCTACCGGCGCGTAATCTGTGCGCTGGTCGGGTCGGTCTTGATAATGAACAAGAGTGCTGTGGTATTGCTTTATTTACCCTCAGGTTGCCGACGAGATCGGCGAATCTGTTTACGATAAAACAAGTATGAAGACATTTAAAACGGCTGCCATTGCGTGCGGAATCGATTTCGGAACATCGAACACGACGGTAGCGCTTGCCAATGGGCGCGATGCGTCTATTACGCTGGTTCCGGTTGAAGAACAACATTTGACCATACCGTCGACCGTTTTTTTTCCGAGCGAAAGTCCTGAGGCTTTTTTCGGGCGCAAAGCTATTCATGCTTATGTCGCCAGAGAAGAGGGCCGGTTTATGAGAAGTTTCAAGCGGGTGTTGGGAACTTCTCTGATGAAGGATGGAACGACGATCAGCGGAACAAAAACTAGGTTCGAGCATATCATCGGCCATTTTATTGAGCACATAAAAAATAAGGCCGAGTTATTGGCTGATATGGGCATTGAAAATGTGGTGGCTGGAAGGCCGGTTCATTTTGTCGATGGCAATGACAAGGCAGACCGGGAGGCGGAAGGCCAGCTTGAGGCGATTTTTGCCGCCGCCGGTTTTAAACATGTTCGCTTTCAATACGAACCTATTGCCGCTGCGTTTGCGCATGAGTTGAATATGGGCGATAAGGAAATGTTGGCGGTGGTTATCGATATTGGCGGCGGTACTTCCGATTTTACGATAATGCGCTTGTCCGGGCGGTATATTCATAAGCATGAGCGTCAGGAGGATATTTTAGCCAATGCGGGGACGCGGATCGGCGGGAATGATTTCGACCGGGCTTTGAGTTTGAAATGCTTTATGCCGTTATTAGGGCTGGGTTCTCTTTGGGGTTCTAAAGGTTTGGGTTTTCCATTAACGCCTTTCTTCGATCTTTCTGAGTTGAGCAAGATTCAGTATATGTATACGCAAAAATATAAGAGGGATTTAAGGGGGTTAATCGGTCAAGCCAATGATAAGGCGCTTACCCGTAGGTTGTTGACTATTGTAGAGGAAGAGCTGGGGCATACTTTGATGTCCCGGGTTGAGGAGAGCAAAATTCAGTTGAGTTCATCCGAGCAGGCAACGGCGGATTTGGCTTTTATTGAAGAAGGTTTACAGGTGCATTTGGATCGGAGTCAATTTGAGGAAAGTCTGTTCGGCAGCATCGAGAATATCCAAAAGACGATTAATGAATGCGTGGTGCAGGCTGGGGTAAAAGCAGATGCGGTTGCGCTGGTGATTTTAACCGGCGGCGGTACGGCTATTCCGATGATTCGACAATTGACTCGCGGTATTTTTCCGCATGCCGAGATTTCCGAAGGCAATCGCTTGTCTAGTGTCGGTTTTGGTTTGGCGTGTGATGCTAGACGGTATTATTTAGACGGGGATTGAGGTAAGGTTTTTGGGTGCTGATTCCAAAAAATGTCATTTATTTTTACCATGAAGATCATGAAGGACTTGAAGATATTACTTGTATTGACTTCATGCGTGATATTGAGACGATTCATAAAACAAAGCTTTTTAATCCCTGCTTTAATAGTT
>JADHTX010000096.1 GCA_016784875.1 Methylobacter sp. | reverse complement strand
TAGGGCGTGCCGTGCGCGCCTTAGCTCCCGCGCGCACGGCACGCCCTACAGGATGATTGTCGGGGCGCCCCGGAGACGAGACAGCGTTGTGTATAACGATGAGAGCTGGAGTTTGGAAACCGGCAAAACATTTAAACCGGCATTAATGAGAGTAAATATGCAGATAAACAAGTTTTTAATAACAGCTTTATGTTTGGGGTGCGGTTTAGCAATACCCCCAGCCCAAGCCGAACAAGACAAACCGCTAAAAGTCTGCACGGCGGAAAACGAAATGCCCTATTCCAATAAGGCAGGCGAAGGTTTCGAAAATAAACTGGCGGAATTGGTCGGCAAAGCGCTGAACAAAAAAGTCGAATACGTTTACTGGAGCGACCCGCGTTATTACATACGGGACACGCTGGATAAAGGACTGTGCGATCTGGCGATAGGCATCGATAAAGGCGATCCCCGCGTTTTAACCACCCAGCCTTACTACCGATCCGGCTACGTTTTCATCTCGCGTGAAGCCGATGACCTGGATTTGGAAAATTGGGATGGCGAGGCATTACGTAAGGCGCAACGCATTGCGTTTGTGCCCGGCACGCCGCCGGAAACGATGATGAAGGCTATCGGACGTTATAACGACATGTTCAATTATTCGCAGGAATTGGTGGGCTTTAAATCCAGGCGCAACCAGTACATCAAATACGAAGCCTCGAAACTGGTCTCCGAGATTTCATCAGGCCATGCCGAAATTGCCGCCCTTTGGGGACCGTCTGCCGCACGTTATGTCAAAGCATCAAGCACACCGTTGGCGATGACGCTGATTCCCGACGACAACGTTCGCGCCGACGGGCAAAAAGTCGGCTTCCATTTCAGCACCTCGATGGGCGTCCGGAAAAACGATCCGACCTTGCTGGCTCAGTTGAACAGGGTCATAGAAGACAAGCGGGATGAAATAACCGAGCTGCTGGAAGAAGAAGGCATCCCTTTAGTCGACGAACCCGATGCGCCTTAGAAAATCATAAAGAAATTAGGACTTACACATGAACAGAAAAAAATTATTCGCCGCATCGGCTGTCGGCTTGGTGCTGGTCAGCTCGGCGGCGTTAGCGGAAATAACCTTTCGCAATACTATTACCGGTGAACCGCTGGATATGAGCGTTGCCAAATCGGGCGGCAACGAAGCCGTTTTCAAACAATTTAAAGAGACCGGCAAGAACCCTTATAACGGCGATAAGGAAGCCATACAAAAAGGCCATGATCTTTATTTGACCGCCTGCTCCGGCTGCCACGGCCATGAAGCCGAAGGAAAACTGGGGCCGGGACTGGCGGATGACTACTGGACGTATCCGTCTGCTACTAAAGATCAAGGTTTATTTGAAATCTTGTTCGGCGGCGCCAAAGGCATGATGGGGCCGCAATATGTCAACTTATCGACCGATGAAATGCTGATGATCATGTCCTGGATACGGGACATCTATACCGGCGATCCGAAAAAAGCCAAATGGTTAAAAAAATAGAGAGGAAACGCAGATGAAAAAAATATTTTTAATGAATGCAGGTTTAATGCTGGCTGTCATGTCCTATGCGGTTAGCGCTTACGACGGCCAAAATTGCAGCGAACCGGGCGTTTGCTGGGAACCCAAACCCGGCTACCCGGAAAAAGTGGCGGGCAGTAAGTACGACCCGAAACACGATGTCAATGAGCTTAATAAACAGGCCAAATCGGTTATAGAAATGGAAGAGCGCAATAAAATTCGCCAGGAACATTTGGCCAAGACCGGCAAGTTTGTTTATGACGTAGACGATATCGAATAGCCATTGTTTTGGGCATAGATGCATTGCACCTTTCTTCCCCTTGTGAGTCTGTTTGTGTCTTATGCCCTTTTTTCTTTTTTTCGCTTCTCGTTCCCACGCGCTGCGTGGGAACGTGGGGGAATCCAGCGTTTTTTATAAAGCTAATGAACACAGACACCCAGCTTACCGACTGGCGCGAGCAAGCGTTGCAGTTTGAACGACAAATCAATCAAACCGTTATCGGTCTGCAACCTGCGGTAAGACATATCATCCTAGCGGTTTTCACCAGAGGCCATGTGTTGCTGGAAGGCAATGTCGGCGTCGGCAAAACCACGCTGCTAAGAGCGGTTGCCCAAGGCTTGGGCGGCGATTATCAACGCATTGAAGGCACCATTGACCTGGTGCCCGCCGACTTGATCTATTACACCTATTTAAACGACCAAGGCCGCCCCTGCGTCGATCCGGGGCCTTTGCTGAAACACGGCGACACACTCGCCACCTTCTTCTTCAACGAAATCAACCGCGCCCGACCGCAAGTCCATGCCTTGCTGTTAAGGGCGATGGCCGAACGCAGCATCAACGCCTTTAACCGCGACTATCATTTTCCGCACATCCAGGTTTTTGCCGACCGCAACCGCGTCGAGAAGGAAGAAACCTTCGAGCTGCCCGCCGCCGCCAAAGACCGCTTTATGATGGAAATCAATATCGATATGCTCAGAGGCGATACTGAGCTGGACGAGCTGATGTTCAATCCCCGTTTTCACGATACCGACCGCCTAATTGCCGGTGTCACCAGCAGCGGCATTTATTACCGGCTCAACGAGCTGGCGCAAACGGTGCAGCAACGCATGCAGACCAGCCCCAAACTTCATGCTTACGCGCTGGGTTTATGGAAAGCCACGCATCAACCGCAGCAATACGGCGTGCAATTAAGCGATGTCGAAATGCCGCAATTGTTAACGGCCGGCGCCAGTCCGCGCGGCATGAGTTACTTGATCCGCGCCGCCAAAACCCGCGCATGGCTGGAAGGCCGGGATCATGTCTTGCCGGAAGATTTGCAAGCGGTTTTTCCGGTCTGCATGACGCACCGGCTGTTTTTAAACCCGATGTATGCCTACAGGAAAGAACAGCTGTTGCCCGAATTGATCGAGGGGATTTTAAATCAAGTGGCGGCGCCTTAAATGTCGGGATTAGGCCGCAATAGGAGATTATCAATGAGTAACTCAATTATGAATTTCGCGCTCATCGCGCTTGTCTTAACAGGCATCGGGGGCTGCTCCTCTCCCGCCCGGACCGATGTAAATACACCTAATCTCATGGGCATATGGACTGGCGAAAACAACACTTATTCCGACAAAAAAGGTTACTTGACCTGGACTAAGACGATTGAGATCACAGAACAGAAAGGGCGCTTGTTTAAGGGACATTTTACCTATTCGGCGGGCACTAAATATTTCTCCGGTGTCATCTATCCCGACAATACCTCGTTTACCTGGGTTGGCGTCGATAGCAAGGGCTACAATCACGGGCGCATTCACGGCACCGACCGCATCAGCGCCTGCTATGTCGAGTCTGGCGGAGATGCGACGGTCGGTTGCGTTGAATTGACGAAGCAAAAATCAAAGCAGCCAAGCTAACAATCCATGGGCGCTAGTTCCCAAGCTCCTGCTTGGGAATTCAGTACGGGAAGCTCCTGCTTCCCGGCTCGCAAAGCTGGAGCTTTGCTCACTGGGTTCCCAAGCGGGAGCTTGGGAACCAGCGTACTTAATAGCATTCACCTTGACGCATAGAACTAGAAAATACCGTAAAAAACCCATGACCGAAACGCTACATTATCGCCTCCCCTGGCAATCAAGTTCCGTTTATCCGGGCGCGCATCCCGGACAAATGATCGGCGCCGGACAGTTGTTCAAACGCCACGAACCGCTGATTGCCAGCCCCGACCCCAGACGCATAGACTTGCGCGCCAGCGTGCTTGACCCGTTCTCGTCGTATCGGGTGCGCGTCTATCAACAGCAAAGCAGCGTCAACGTCTACCTGATTGCCGATATGTCGGCATCGATGGGCTATGCCGATAAACAACAAACCCTGCTCCGGTTTTTGCTGACCGCCGCCGCTTCGGCTTTCGATTACGGCGACAAATTCGGCTTTATCGGCTGCACCGAACGCATCGAGCATCGCTGGCTGCTTCCCGCCGGTCAACACTTCGGACGGGTATCGGCACTGGCAACACAACTGGAACGCCTTAGCTTCACCGGCAGCGCAAACGGACTGCAAAATGCCGTAGCCTTTCTGCCTGCCGAACGTTCGCTGGTATTTTTACTATCCGACTGCCATTTTCCGCTGCCTCAGTTGCGCGCCGTATTAGGTTCGCTACAGGCTCACGACGTGATCCCGCTGGTGTTGTGGAGTCAGGACGAATACGCCGCCTTGCCCAACTGGGGCCTTATTTCGTTTCAGGACATGGAAAACAATGCGACCCGCACGCTGTTCATGCGTCCGGCATTACGGCAAAAAATAATTGCCGCCTATCAGCAACGCCAACACGACTTGAAACACCTCTTTAGGGCTTTTGGCTGCGAACCTTTGTTTATTACGGAAGGCTACAGCACCCAGGCTATCAATCGTTATTTGCAACAGAGGACCGCATGAGAATCCTGTTAATCATGGCGTTGTCGCTGCTGGGCTGTTCCGGCGCGATCGACGAGCCGGTCAGCTACTTTAACGTCGAAACGCCGCGCCCGTTCGGTTACGTTAACGGCGATGAAATCCCCCAACGCATTATTATCGAAACCCGTTCGGGCATTACTTTACAAACCGGCAGCTTACCGGCCAAAGGCCAAATCAACCGATGGCTTAACCTGAACCAAGTCACGGTTAAACAAACCGGGCAGCGTTATCAAATCGACTTGCTCTACCAGGTTTTTTACGCGCCGTTGGAAGTCAAAGCCTTAACCCTGCCCGGCTTTACCGTACAACTCAGCCAGGGCGAAAAAAGCATCGGCCAAAACGTCCCGGCCTGGACTTTTACACTGTCCTCGCTCAGGGAGTTGATCGCGCGCCAAACAGAACAAGGCGAATACATGCGCCCCGACAGCCCGCCGCCGTTATTGACCGACACCCATGCCTTATACGGCTTGGTTGCCAGCCTGAGCGTTGCCGTACTGATAGCGGCCTATCTGGCTTATTTATACGGCTGTTATCCCAACATGCTGCGACGCACGGTGTTCAAGCGGGCATTGCGCAAACTGGCGGGACTGTCCAAAGCCGACATGGAACAAGCCTTGACCGTTGTCCATCAGGCCTTGAACAGCCTCAACGGCCAGCCGCTGTTCTTTAACCGCCTGAGCGATTTTTACCGGCGCAACCCGCAGTATCTGCAAATAAACGCCCAATTGCTTTGGTTCTTCACCTACTCCAATCGTTATTTTTTTTCCGACGGCATGATTGTTGTCGCGCAGGATTTACAACAACTAAAAGACCTCTGCGAACAATGCCGGAAAATTGAGCGGGGCAGCCGATGAATTTGGCGGTTAATTCCCCTTGGGCTTTGTCAGGCCTGTTACTCGCCCTGTTGCCGCTGTTCAATAGCGGGATGCGTACCAGCCCCGCTCCGTGGCTGACATTGATGCCTGGCGATAAACTGTCGGTTTTTGTCATCTGCTGCTTGCGGCTGTGCGCAATGGCGGCAATCGCCGGACTGGTGCTGGGCATGGCGGGCCTGCATCGCACCGAACAAAGCCGGGAGAGGATAGGACATGGCGCGCATATCGTGTTATTGCTCGATCGCAGCAGCAGCATGGATAACACCTTTGCCGGACGCGCGCCGAACGGCTCCGATGAATCGAAGGCCACGGCGGCGCGGCGCTTATTGACCGACTTTGTCGAACAACGGCAAAACGATTTGATCGGGGTCGCGGAATACAGCACTTCGCCGTTATTCGTGATGCCGCTGACCGAAAACAAAAACGCGGTGCAGGCGGCGATTGCGGCGACCGCGACACCGGCGCTGGGCTTTACCCATGTCAGCAAAGGCTTGGGCATGGCTATCTCGTTTTTCGAACAGCAACCGGTCACCGGTTCGCGTATCGTGCTGTTGGTTTCGGACGGCGCGGCGGCGATCGATCACGACAGCGAAGTGAAATTGCGCGAATGGTTTAGAAAACAACAAGTCCGGCTGTACTGGATTTTCCTGCGTACAGCCAACAGCCCCGGCATTTTCGACCAGCCTGAAGACAGCCGGGACGACAACGCCGCAGCCATGCCCGAACGGTATCTGCACAAGTTTTTCCTGGGGCTGGGCAGTCCCTATCAGGCTTATGAAGCGGAAAGCCCGGACGCGTTAAAACAGGCGATTGCCGACATCAACCGGCTGGAAAACCTGCCGATGCACTATGTCGAACGCATCCCCAAACAGGACTTGTCGGGGACCTGCTACAGCATAGCGTCGCTGTTACTGCTGGTTCTGCTCGGCGTTAAATTTTTTGAGGTCAAACGATGATAAGAACGATCAGGCATATAACGCTGTGGGCCGGATTGGCGGCCGGTTTAGCGGCTTTCGTTTACTGTGCCGGCGCGTTGTACGGCATCCACCGCGACAATGACTTAATCCGGCAATTGATTTCGGGCAAGGATGTGGCCGTTAATAAAGTGATTGGCGGCAAGCCGGAACTGAGACTGGCGCGGGCTTTTTATTTCAAGCGAAAGCACCGCTACGACGAGGCCTTATCGACGCTGAGCCTGATTATGGATAAAGGCGACCGGAACTTCCAGGCCAAAGTCCGCTACAACCTCGGCAATCTATACCTGGAGCAAGCCGTACAACAGGCCTTAGCCATGAATACCAATGAAGCTATGCCTTTGGCCGGATTGGCAAAACAGGCCTACCGGCAGTCTTTGGCGTTAAACAGCAGAGACTGGGATGCCAAATACAACCTTGAAGTCGCGATGCGCCTATTGCCGGAAATGGACAGGGTCGACATGCCGGATGACGAACCCACAAAGCAGAAATCGCAGTTGTGGACGACAGTGCCGGGGTTTCCGCGTGGATTGCCTTGATGTTTTTAGTAAACGCGAGACCGGAGGAAGTACACCTCGTTCCCACGCGCTGCGTCACTGCCATTAAGTTAAGCGTTGTAGGAGCGGGCCACGCCCGCGATGAAGGAGCTGCAACTCTGCAATCGCCGCCCAAAATGTCGCGGGCGCGGCCCGCTCCTACGGTGTCGTTCTACTTCTTAACTTAATGGTAGTGACGCGTTGCGAGAGAACGCAGTTAAGGCGTGCTGCGCCGCGAGTTACAGTCAGTATATAAAAATGCACATGCGCAAAGACGGGACGCAGCGCGTCACTGCCATTAAGTTAAGTTCAAATGGAGTACAAGGCTTGCCTTGTACTAACTGCGGCATACTGCAAGGCCAGCCTTGCACTCCAGCCGCTGGAAATACGCTGTCATTAACTTAATGGCAGTGACGCGGCGCGTGGGAACGAGGAAAGACAACAATGAGTAAACCATTAAAAGATTATCGAACATGGTGTTTGCTATTGGCGCTTATAGCCATGGTGGTGCTGTTCATTTACCCCAGCAAACAACAAAAAACGCCAACCTATAACTACACCTTTATTATCGACATCACCCGCAGCATGAATGCGACCGACTACCAACAAGACAACCAAGCCGTCAGCCGCCTGCATTTTGTCAAGCAAACCCTGCGCGAACTGTTGCGAGACCTGCCATGCGAATCCAAAGTCGGCCTCGGCCTGTTCACCGAAAGGCGCTCAACCCTGTTATTCGAGCCGCTGGAAGTTTGTTCCGCTTATACAGAAATAGACACAGCCATCGGCAAAGTCGACTGGCGCATGGCGTGGGCGGCGGACAGCAATATCGCCAAAGGTTTGTTGAGCACGCTGGACATGCTGAAAAAAAGCGACAGTTCGGTGATTTTTATAACCGACGGCCAGGAAGCACCGCCGGTTAATCCCAATTACCAAAGCGATTTTTCCACGGTAAAAGGCCAAGCAAAAGGCATGATTATCGGCGTCGGCGGCTTGCAAGCCGTGCCTATCCCCAAGTTCGACAGCCTGGGCAAACAAACCGGGTTTTATAGCCACGACGATGTGCCGCACCGTTCTTCGTTCGGACAATCCAATCTGGACCCGTCGCAAATCAAAGGCTACAACGCGCGTAATGCCCCGTTCGGCAGCGAAGCCGCCACAGGCAACGAGCATTTAAGCGCATTACAGGAAACCTATCTGGAAAAACTGGCCGCGGAATCCGGCTTGGCTTACGCCCGCTTGACCGACCTGCAAAACCTGAGCGTGGCCTTGCAAAACCCGAAACTGGCGACTGAAAAAGTCGTGCGGACCGATATTCGCCGGCAACCGGCCTTGTTCGCATTGCTGCTGTTATGTCTCGTCTATCTGCCGAAGCTGCCTAAATATCGTCTATTGTCCTAAACCCTCGTTCGTTATCCATCCTCTTGAGTACTGTCCATGAACAAACCTTACCTTCTATCAACCCATCATCTTTTTACGCTACGCTTACTTTTGTCGCTGCTCGGCGCCTATATCGGCTATAGCTATCGGCATACCAGCCACGATTATTGGTTTGCGATGATATTTTTGTTTACCGCTATCGCTATCGCTCCCGACTATTATCGATTCAAGCAGCATGGCGATAACGCCAAAGCGCTTACCGAGCGGCTGCTGCATTGGTCGGGCGGCTTGTGCGCGGGCATTGTGATTTACGCCTACCACAATTCAGGAAGAATTTTCCACGAAGAAGCCGGTTTGATCGTGCTGTTAATACTGGCGTTAACGACTTACCTGGACGGCATAAAAAGAGGCTGGCGCTGTATTTTTACCGGGTTATTCCTGGGCCTGATAACCGTTTGCGTCGCTTATTTCGATAATTACATCCGGCAGTTAATAGTGCTTGCGGCCATTGCTATTGCTTACAGTCTTAGATTCAACTCATAAGTGCAATCGCCACTACTCGGAAAAGAAAAAGGTTAGCAGCTATAGTTTGACGCTTTTTTAATCCGACCAAAGACGAAGTAGCTTTGAGAACATAACCGATGACGCAGTTGAGGCTGTCATGCATAAACTCAATCATCGCCCTCAAAAAACACTCCATTTTAAAACGCCGCATGAGGTCTTTTTTGCTGAAAAATAGAAAGAAGCTGCATGATTACTGGGATTGCACTTCGGAGTTGAACCCGCCTTTTGTTAAAGAGCTTCGATTTGATAGCCGTCGTTGTTCCAGCATAAAACTTCGCCTGCATTCTTGCTCCACGCGGCAAGTACAAAGCGCTGAGCGGGTTGATTATTGATTTCAAAGTTATGGATGGCGGGACGGTGTGTGTGTCCATGAATCAAACGCAGGCAATGGCGTTCGCTCATTACGGAAATAACGGTGTCTTGATTGACATCCATGATGTCTTGGGATTTTTTGCGTTTATGGAAATAACTGCGGACACGATACCAGCGCGCTGCCAGCAAGCGTAACAGCAAGGGTTTGGACAGCACCGCCCGTTGCCATTCCCGTGTGTGCGATTTGGCGCGAAAAGCCTGATAGGGCAGATCGTCTGTACACAATAAGTCGCCATGCGTAAGCAGAGTCGGCGTGTCTTGCAAATCGATAACGGCGTATTCGTCGAGAAGTATAGCGCCGGTATCTTCGGAAAACTGCTTGCCCAGCAGAAAATCGCGGTTGCCTTGCTGTAAATAGACGGAAGTGCCTGAATCGGTCAGTTGTTTCAGATGTTTTCGGATCGCGTTGTTAGGCGGGGTCGGATCGTCATCGCCAATCCAGGCATCGAAAAGATCACCCAATATATATAGAGCAGCCGCAGACGGCGCTCTATTGCTCAGGAAGGCTAGGAAGCGGCGGGTGATTTCAGGCTTTTCCAATGAAATATGGATATCTGAGATGAATAATATTTCTTGATTCAAGGAGGAGTATGGAAAGTTGAGGAGGGGTAGGTAATTGATTGAAAAGGCTTCTGCGACAGGGACGTATTCACGCGCCCTTCGCAATCAATTATACTCGACACAGGCGCGAATTGCGGCTTTAATCCCCCTCCCTTCGGGAGCATAAGTATCTACACAACTTTGCCTAAAAATTGCTGGGCCGTTGCTTTCAATTTGTCCAGCTCCTCTTGAGAGATAGTTTTTTTTAAAATCATGCGGCATCATGCCAAAATTTACGAAAATTTGTGTAAATACTTATGCCCTTCGGGAGAGGGGACTTTGTGTCTCTTTGTTAACTTCGTTATCTATACTTCGCCCGGCCACGGTTGCGGATTCCTAGCGGCTGATTTTATGCCGATAGCCGCGTTGCTAAAACAGTTTCATAGCTTGCTATGCGCCTGTTTCAGCGCCTTGCTATCGACAAAAATCAACTCGCTATTATTTCCTCAACCGTAACCGTGCGAAGTATATATTTATTTAATGACTTCGGCTTTTTCAATGACGATGTCGGTTTTAGGCACATCTTGATGCCCACCGCGGTTACCGGTAGCTTGTTTAGCCATTTCATCGACAACTTCCATGCCTTCAATGACTTCCCCGAATACCGCATAGCCCCAGCCGCTTGGTGTTGGACTGGTATGGTTCAGCGAGGCGTTATCTTTATAGTTGATAAAAAACTGACCCGTTGCCGAATCGGGAACATTGGTGCGCGCCATCGCAATAGAACCGCGTTTGTTTGGCAAGCCGTTATCGGCTTCATTTTTGATAGGGTCGTGAACCGCTTTCTGATTAAAGTCAGTGTCAAAACCGCCGCCTTGCGCCATAAATCCAGGAATTACGCGATGGAAAATAGTGCCGTTGTAAAAGCCTTCAGTAACATAAGTCAGAAAATTCGCTGATGAAATCGGCGCTTTTTCAGGATTCAGCTGAATAATAATTTCACCCAGAGACGTCGTTAATTTAACTTTTGAT
>JADHTX010000095.1 GCA_016784875.1 Methylobacter sp. | reverse complement strand
CGATGCGTACGAGCTCCTGATTGTATTCTTCCTCAGTCATCCCATGCCCAGCACCGCGATAGGCAATATAGCCTACCGGATTTACCTGTAAAGCGCATTTCCAGAAACTGGCTTTGGTGTATTGTTCAGACATGAAGCTTTCCATAATAATATTGTTGACCTGCGTATAGCTTATGCCAGCACTCGTTAATTTTCATACATAATTTACTTTTACTTCATCGCTCATTATTCCTGCAATATGTGCTGAACAAAGTGATATGCATTGTAACTTGGTGCATTCTACGAACTACACGACAACATCGAACATCCCGCCCGTTGCCTTGCCCAGTCGGGACGTTTTAGGGCGAATTCTTCCTTGCCGGGTTGTTCGTCGTAGGGATGACGCAACAGCTCCAGCAGCTCGTTCACCATCGAAAAATCGCCCTGCTCCGCCTTGTCTATCGCCAATTGCGCCAGATAATTGCGTAACACGTATTTGGGGTTGGTTGCATTCATAGTCTTAATTCGCTCAGCGTCGGCTATTCCGGAATTTTGCACACGCTTTATATAAGATCTGAGCCAATTACCAAGACGAACCTTGTAATCATCGGTGATTTGTTCCGGCACATAATAAGCTTCCATCAGCGGTGCCATAAAAGCCTCGTCGCTGAGTTCAACATCCATAACCAACATGGCAAGCTTACGATAAAAAATAGTCATGTCCGTTTCAACTAATTGCAACAGAATCAACAACTCGGTGTTTAGCTCGTTATCGATTGATGGATCATAGGTATTTAGCCCCAGCTTATCGGCGACCATGCTTTGCCAGCCTCGTTCGAAGGTGTCTTTATAGGCATTAATGGCCTGTTGCAGCGGCTCAACCTGTTCTATTAACGGGTAAATAGCATTAGCCAGCTGCCCCAGATTCCAGAAAGCGATTTGCGGTTGGCTGCCGAAACGATACCGACGATCCGCCGCATCGGTAGTATTGGGCGTCCAGTTGGGGTCGTAATTTTCCAGCCAGCCGTAAGGACCGTAATCTATAGTGAGCCCGAGTATCGACATATTATCGGTATTCATTACGCCATGAACAAAGCCGACCCGCTGCCAGTGCACTATCATTTCCGCCGTTCTACGACAGACTTCTTCAAACCAGGCCAGATAAACCTCCAGCGAGGGCTCGCCTAAATGCGGGAAGTCGGTACGAATAGTGTAATCCACTAGTTTTTTTAGCAGATCAATTTCCCCTCTGGCTGTAAAAATCTGAAAACTACCGAAACGGGTAAAAGATGGAGCAACGCGACAAACTATTGCACCCGGTTCGGGCCTAGGGTCGCCACTGTAAAACATATCCCGAATAACTTCCTCGCCAGTCAATATAAGACTCAATGCCCGTGTAGTCGGCACCCCCAAATGATACATAGCTTCGCTGCACAAAAATTCACGAACGGAAGAACGCAATACCGCCAAACCGTCCGCCATCCTTGAATAAGGTGTAGAACCTGCCCCTTTCAGCTGCAAGGTTAAATGCTCATCATGATGATTGACCACTTCGCCAAGATTAATGGCGCGGCCATCACCGAGCTGCCCCGCCCAGTTACCGAACTGATGCCCGCCGTAGCAAATAGCATAGGGATCCATGCCAGGCAACAATCGATTACCGACAAATATTTGGGCAAAATCGTCTGACTCACATAGTTTCGAACCCAAATCCAGCAGCTCTGCAACCTCTCTGGAATAGGCGACTGTTTGCGGCTTGGCAACTGGAGTCGGCAATACCCGAGAATAACAAGCACCCAATACCTGACGCCGATTATTGGCATTTTCTGGATCAGCAGGTAACTCGCGTATAAAACGATTATCGAAAATCAAGTCATCAAGTCGTGATATTTTTGTCTGGGAATTCATCATCTTCGTAAAATCTCTAGTCGGTTCTAACTTAATTATATACAACTCTGCCTTGGAACCGTAATTTCGCTCTGAATGGTAATTTCCGGACTAGTCCCAATATGTAACCAAGCCCTTTCATCACTATGCGCAAACTAAACTTCAAACGGCAACCCTGAAAGTAAAGCGGAACTCATAGGCATTTGCGTAGGGATCCGAACCTTGGTTGGGAAGCTATTAATTTGAAAATTTATGTTTAATCTAGCGTTAAACATGAATTCTACTTGAGATTCGGTTAGAATAACTTCGTTAAAAAACCTCCGCTTTAAATGGCGGCGTGTCATTTTATTTAATGAATTATTCTGAGGTCGTCGTATGCATAAAAATCTTCTTACCTTCATTTGGGGCGCAACGATGCTCCTTACACCTTCATGGAGTCAAGCAGCCAGCGATTTACCTCCTACAGCCAAAGTAGATATGGGGCCGGTGGAAGAAGCCTGCTCCGACTTTACATCTCCCGAATGGCGTAAAGAACAAGTTATTGATGG
This sequence comes from Methylobacter sp., assembly GCA_016784875.1. Taxonomy (GTDB): domain Bacteria; phylum Pseudomonadota; class Gammaproteobacteria; order Methylococcales; family Methylomonadaceae; genus Methylobacter_A. The sequence continues at coordinate 8,329 of JADHTX010000095.1, read as the reverse complement.
CGTAAAAATACAGGCCTCACGGTTATGTAATCCCGATAATCCGGCTGACATAGCGGCTTTTGTCAAGGGCACTAACGGCATTTCCATGAAAACGCTGATGGAGACGCAACTTGCTGCCGATGCCATCACTATGTCTGACGACATCGACGGCGACGGCGATCCCGACAAAATCATTATCCGGCTTGAAATTGCCGAACTCAACGGTCATTCACCCGACATGAAAGACCCCACCACCACCTTCGATATAGCGCCGGGCATACAGCCGACTTTTTGGGTTTTTGCCCCAAAAACCCGCGACATGTCCACGCTGAGTATTTACGAACCGATAGCCAATCCTTTGCTGCGCGTACCGTCCCCAGTCATTCGTGTCGAGCAGGATGACGTGGTCTGGCTGATTCTGGAAAATACTCATTATTTACCGCATTCCATACATCTGCACGGTATCGATCATCCATTCATGGATCATGCGGGCGTCGGCAATGACGGAGTTGCGCAAACCAGCAACATGGATGTTATGCCGGGAGAAAGTAAGACCTATGTATTTAAGCCTCGCCAGGCAGGCACCATGTATTACCATTGCCATGTCCAGCCGCATACCCATATTCCAATGGGCTTGCAAGGCATTTTTGTGGTTGAAGAAAACCGCCCCAATAACTGGCCGCAAACACTTAATGTCGGCGCTGGCCAAGTACGTCATCCATCGGTAGCCGTTCTTGAAAAATACGCTCGTGAGTATGACTTGCATTACGGATCGGCCGATAAGGAATTGCATAGCATTATTGCCCGATCAGCCAACGATCCCCGGTTGATTGCCAAGCATATGAATATGGAATATAAAGTCAACGAAGCCACCGATGACTATTTTATGCTCAATGGCCGCTCTTTCCCTTATACGCTAAGGGAATCGCTGATCGAAATGCAGCAGGATGAAAACGTTAAACTTCGTATTTATAATGGTACCCAGGATACTCTGGCTTTCCATGCGCATGGACACAAACCCACCGCAACCCATTACGATGGCGTTGATAATGGTCCGGGGTCTTTTATAACCCGCGATGTGCATGCCATTGCGCCAGCTCAGCGGTTGGATCTTGAACTAAGCGGCATCGATGACGGCTTACATAGCTTCGGTCAAGGCATCTGGATGTTCCATGATCATGTTGAAAAAGCATTTACCACTGACGGCGTTGGCGAAGGCGGCGATATTAGTTTGGTTGTCTATAAAGATTTCCTTGATGAAAAAGGTATTCCTAAATCGCACGGCATGAACCTTACTCCCTATTTCAGCAAGGAGCTTTGGAAACGCAATTATCCTATCTGGCAGGATTACGATGCGTGGCACAGCTTAGGTCTACCTGACCTTAAAGCAGGCTATAAGCCATCAAAAGTTGCTGTGCAAACCGTAAAAGCTCAATGGGACCCAAAAACGGCCCCGAAAGCCGAGCCGGAAAGCTCAGCTTTTGGAAAATTTGTATTCGGTTTATTGTTAGGCTTATTAAGCTATGTACTGATAATTAACCGGCAGCTGATTATTGACCGTGTTCGTAAACTGATTAATAAGTAACACGGACCATCTGCCGGATACGTTTCCTACAGGGATGTAGATTGCGTATCCAGATGTATTTTGACCTTATAACCACAAAGAACATTACAACACCCGACGTTTTCTCGATTGAGACCGTCGGGTTTTGTGCGTATATACAGCGCAACAATTATGACTATTCAGCTTAGAAAGTGGACCTCCCCAATATGATGCGAACCTGCGCCATGTTTTTTATGGCCTTGCTATGCCAATGCTTCTCGGCATCAGCAGAACCTATCCACCTACAGTTACGCTGGCATCACCAATTTCAATTTGCCGGCTATTATGCGGCGTTAGAAAAAGGTTATTACAAAAAAGTCGGGCTCGACGTCATTATCCACGAAGGCGCCCCAGAAAAAGAACCGATAAAGGAAGTCCTGCAAGGCCATGCCCAATATGGCGAAGCCAATAGCGAATTACTGCTGGAACGGTTGCGCGGCGCACCACTAGTCGCATTAGCTGCGATTTTTCAACATTCGCCCTCCGTGTTAATCGCACGAAAAGATGCCGGAATTTTTTCACCTGACGATTTAGTCGGAAAAAAAATCATGTTGTCCAATCAAACTATGGATGCTGATTTTGTCGCCATGTTTAATAATGAAGGCATAGATCGCAGCCTTCTTCACGTCATCCCCAGTAGCTATGAAATCGATGACTTGGTTAATGGCAAAGTAGACGCGTTTAATTCATATCTGAGCAATGAACCCTATTTTTTAAACCAGCAAGGGATTGAGTTCACTATACTAAACCCTCGCAGCTACGGCATTGATTTCTACAGCGACATTCTATTTACAACAGAAAACGAGCTTAAACAACATCCCGAACGCGTAAAAGCATTCCGCCAAGCCAGTCTTGAAGGCTGGTATTACGCAATGAATCATCCGAAAGAAATTATTGATCTGTTACTCAACAAATATAAAGTTGCCAAATCCAGAGGGCATCTCGAATTTGAAGCCAACGCAATACGTTCATTAATCATACCGGATGTCATTGATCTGGGACATATGAACCCCTGGCGCTGGCGACATATGGCAGAAACATTTATCCAAGCCGGTATGGTTGAAAACGATAATTTTTTGCAAGACTTTAGCTATGCTCCAGACCTCAAAGTCGACAAAGGTAGACTGATCCGTTATATCGAAATTATCATCGCCATTGCTATATTAGTCGGTGCTATTGCTTTAACGCTATTAACCTCCTATAAAACGCTAAAGCGAAAAAATAAAATTGCCTCTCGAAATGAAAAGCTTTTACGTCTGGCTCATGAAACGGCGGGAATGGGCTATTACGTAACCGACCTGACCACTAATCGCTGGGAAAGCTCACCTTTGCTAGACCGGATTTTCGGTATTGACGCACACTTCGAACGGGATATCCCCAATTGGTTAACCTTGATTCATCCTGAATACCGTCAGCGCGCTCAAGATCACTATCAGGAAATAATCAAAAACCATCAACGTTTTTCAATGGAATATACCATCATCCGCCCTAGCGATAGCGAAACCCGCTGGATACTGGATCATGGCGACATCGAATACGACAAAGTCGGCAATCCCGCTCATCTGGTGGGTGTCATCCAGGATATTACCGAACGCAAACAAGCGGAAACCGCCCTACGCGAAAGCGAAGATGCATTTCGCCATCTATTTGAAGATTCCAGCGACCCCATTTTACTGATCAACGAAGGTCGATTCATCGACTGCAATGCGGCTACCTTGACACAACTCGGCTACCATTCAAAAGCACAGTTAATCAATTGCAGGCCCAACGAAATCTCTCCGGCCTACCAACCCGATGGCCGATCCTCAGAAGACAAAGCGGCAGAAATGGTAGCCACTGCCATACAGGCAGGCTATCACCGATTCGAATGGCTGCATGTGCGCGCCAATGGCTCCCCGCTTCCGGTCGAGGTTTCCCTAACGCCGATGACAGTGCATGGCAAGCTCATCGTCCATGCCTGCTGGCGCGACATTACCGAACGTCGGCAAGCTGCGCAACAACTAAGCCGTCAGCTTCGTTATCTAAATATTATGGAGCGTATTTCCCGAATAAGTTCTACGGCGGAAACTCTTGAAGCTATGCTTGATGGAATGCTTAAAGAAATCCAGTTAGTCTTTAATTCCGACCGCGCTTGGTTTTTGTATCCTTGCGACCCAAAAACCAGCTTTTGGTCTGTGCCGATGGAGCGTACCCGCCCTGAATGGCCGGGCGCTTTTGCGCGTGATATGACAATGCCTGTCACCGAGGAAATTGCAAAGCTGTTTAAATTAATGCTTGAAACCGACAAAGCCGTGCAATACGGTCCGATGCTGGAGCACAGCGTCCCGATGATATCCGCAGAAGAGTTCTCGGTAAAATCCCAGCTGCAAATCGCCCTGAGACCGCAAATCGGCAGCCCTTGGCTACTGGGCATTCACCATTGTTCCAATGCACATATCCACGACTCAGACGATATTTGGATCTTCTCCGAGATTGCACAAAGAATTACCGAAGCGTTAAGCAGCCTGATTTCGCTCAAAAGCCTGCGAGAAAGCGAAGAATATTTTCGCCTGCTCATTCAAAAATCACCGGTCGCCATAGGCATAACCAATAAACAAGGCGAAATCGTTTTACAGAATGACCGGTTCATCCAGACTTTCGGTTATACGCTTGAGGACGTTCCAAATCTGGATGCATGGTGGCCGCTTGCCTATCCTGATGAAAACTACCGAAAACAGGTAAAAGAAGTATGGACGGGCGCATTGGAAAAAGCCCTCTTTGACGGAAAAGATATTGAACCAATGGAGTTTAGGCTAACTTGCAAAAACGGAACGGTGCGCGATATAGTCTTATATAATGCCATCGTCGGTGAGCGGGTTCTGGTATTTTTTGATGACATCACCGAACGCAAGGCCGTCGAAAACGATTTACGTAACCGTACCGACGAATTAGCATTGCAAAATCGAGTTCTTCATCTTATTAATCAAGGTGTTGATCTATCCAAAGTCCTAACTGAATTAGCACATCAAATTGAAGCTCTGCACCCCAAAATGCTGTGTTCGATTTTACTGTCGGATGAAAACAATAAGCATCTCTATCATGGCACCGCCCCCAGTTTACCCGATTTCTACAATCAAGCCGTTAATGGCTTGAAGGTTGGCAATGGCGTGGGGTCTTGCGGCACATCGGCCTACCTAGGCGAATACATTATCGTTGAAGACATACAACAGCACCCTTATTGGGAAGGGTATCGCGATCTCGCGCGGCAAGCCAACCTACAAGCTTGCTGGTCGCACCCGATTAAAAATAATCTGGGACGTATCTTTGGGACTTTCGGCATTTATCACCGACTGCCGACCCAACCTACAGCTGCCGAAATCAACTTAATCGAGCATTATGCCGGACTGGCGCAATTAGCAATTGAGCGAAACCGATCAGCCTCACAAATTGAAGAATCATTATCGATACTAAAGGCTACCTTAGAATCCACCGGCGAAGCTATTCTGGCGGTGGATCTGGACAATAATTGGCTGGTGCTTAACCAAAAGTTCATCGATTTGTGGCAAATTCCAAATGAAATCGTCGAAGCCAAACTGGACTCTAAAGACGGCAGTACAGAGCTTTTGTACGGATCCAGCCAAATCAAAGACTCAGAGGCTTTTTCAAGTAAAGTAACCGAACTGTATGCCACTCCGGAAGCCCACTCTTCCGATATTATCGAGTTTAAAGATGGAAAAATCGTTGAACGACATTCCATTCCCAAGATAATTAACAACAAAGTCGTTGGACGGGTGTGGAGTTTTCGCGACGTTACCGAGCACACACTGGCCGAAGCCGAGCTACGCATCGCAGCAACCGCCTTTGAATCGCAAGAAGCCATGTCCATAGCCGATGCCAATCAGGTTATCTTGAAAGTCAACAAGGCATTTACCCGCGTCACCGGCTATAGCCAAGAAGAAGCCATCGGTCAAACCCATGCGTTACTTAACTCCGGTCGCCAAGATAAGCATTTCTACCAAGCACTGCAACATAGCCTTAAGCAGAATGGCTATTGGGAGGGCGAACTATGGAACCAACGCAAAAACGGTGAAATCTATCCCGAATGGCTCAGGATTACCACAGTCAGCGATGCGAACAACCAAATCACTAACTATGTTGCCGCTTTCACCGACATCACCAAAGATAAGGAAGCGGAGCAAACTATTCACAATCTGGCTTATTACGATCCGCTCACCACATTGCCCAATCGTCGCCTGCTGTGGGAGCGATTAAATCACGCCATTGAAATGGAACGTCGTGACGGAAAACAGCTGGCATTGCTGATGCTTGATCTGGATCGTTTCAAAGCGGTCAATGACAGCATGGGGCATTTAGCAGGAGACGAATTACTGCAACAAGTTGCTGCTCGCATCAAAGCCAGATTGCGCGATGTCGATATGGTCGCTCGTTTAGGCGGCGATGAGTTTATTGTACTGCTGGAAAACATTACACACCCAGAAGATGCGGCGCGGGTCGCGGAGGAAATTGTTGTCGATTTAAGCAGGCCTTTTAAATTACTTAAAACCAGAAAAATCCATCCAGAGCTAAGCCATAAAGTAATAATCGGTGTCAGCATAGGTATTAGCCTGTTTCCACAGCACGGCGACAGCCCTGAAACGTTGCTGGATAACGCCGACATTGCTCTCTACAAAGCCAAAGATGAAGGGCGCGGCTGTTTTGCCTATTTTTCCGAAGAATTTACTATTATAGCTCGCGAGCGTATCGCACTGGAAAATCGCTTGCGTCACGCCACCGAACAACGAGAATTGTGTGTCTATTATCAAGCGCAAATTGACATCGATAGCGGCCGGATAATCGGTGCCGAAGCTTTAGTCCGCTGGCAAGACCCCACCAAGGGATTGATTTCACCGATCAACTTTATCCCCATTGCCGAAGAAACCGGCCTGATTGTAGAAATTGGCGCCTGGGTGTTACGCGAGACCTGTCGTCAAGGTCAACGATGGATCGATGCCGGCTTGCCTTCGATAACTTTAGCGGTCAATGTTTCCCCCCACCAATTCCGCCGCAGCAATATCAGCGCTATGGTCGAAGAGGTGCTGCACGATACCGGCTTCCCGGCCGAGCGATTAGAGTTGGAACTGACCGAAAGCGGCTTAATGGAAAACGAAGAAAAAGCTGTCGAAGTACTTAATAATTTACGCGCTCAAGGGGTCCGTCTTGCCATTGACGACTTCGGTACCGGCTATTCCTCTCTAGCTTACCTGAAGCGCTTTCCTCTGGATGTACTGAAAATAGACAAGAGTTTTATTGATGATATTCCCTCGCTGCAAGACGATATGGAAATCACAGCGACAATAGTTGCGATGGGACATATTTTAGGCTTCAAGGTATTGGCCGAAGGCGTAGAAACATTAGAGCAACTGGCATTTCTACGCGAAAAAGGCTGCGACACCTATCAGGGCTTTATTAAAAGCAAACCCTTGCCTGCCAATGAATTTGCCCAGTTATTGCGTGATCAAGGCTAAACGCTATACTTCGCCCGGCCACGGTTGAGGAAATAATACCGATAAGTTTGGGAAGAGCCTACTTTAAAAACCGAATATTAATGAGCAAACACGAGTTCAAAAACCAAAAAATACAGGATTATCAAAGACACTGCCTACGTCTATGATTAGGGTCGTGTAAAATACCGCAATAATATTCAACTCACTCAACAACGCAGGGATTTTTTAAGAAAGCATGTCAGAAACCAATAATACCTTAGTGATTTATCACGCCGATTGCCTGGATGGTTTAGGCGCTGCATGGAGCGCATTTTGTAAGTTCGGCTCTCAGGTCCGTTATACTCCTGCTACCCACGGAGACGCTATTCCCGATTTTGAACCGGGATCAATACTGTATATATTGGATTTCTCCTATGCCCCCCAGCTAATGGTCGATGCTGCCGCAAAAGCCGGACAGATCATTCTGATTGATCATCATATAACCGCTATGGAACAATGCGGTGACTTTTTTAAGTCACATCCGCTTCCTGAAAATCTTTCGCTTAATTTCGATATGTCGAGGAGCGGTTGCGTGTTAGCCTGGCAGCATTTCTTCCCCGATCGGGAACCGCCTCGAATCCTGTTACATATTGAAGATCGTGACATTTGGCATTTCAAACTGGACGGAACCCGAGAAATAACCACGGCGTTATTTGAACGTATGCCTATCGATTTTTCCGAAATAGGTACGATTGATCTTGATGAGCTGTTGGCAGTTGGCAGCATACAGTTAGCGCAATTTTCCGGAATGGTGAACAAGCTTGCCAAATATGCACACAGTGTTGCAGTGGCTGGACAAGTCGGGCTTGCTGTTAATGCGCCGTCATTATTTTCTAGCGATCTTGGCCATGTGTTAGCAGAAAAATCAGGTACGTTCGGCATGACTTACCAATACGATGGCAGAAAACAGCGTTGGGGCTTCTCGCTACGCTCAATCGGCGATTACGACGTGGGTAAACTGGCATTGGCTTTTGGCGGTGGAGGACACAAGAACGCTGCGGGTTTCGCCCTGGATTACAATCCATTTTTAACTATTCAATAAATATACTGACTGGAAAAAACACGGGGGTCAGGGATTTAATGAATACTATACTTCGCACGGTTACGGTTGAGGAAATGATAGCGAGTTGATTTTTGTCGATAGCAAGGCGCTGAAACAGGCGCATAGCAAGCTATGAAACTGTTTCAGCAACGCGGCTATCGGCATAAAATCAGCCGCTAGGAA
>JADHTX010000094.1 GCA_016784875.1 Methylobacter sp. | reverse complement strand
TGATTCGGAAGCTCTTCCTGAATCTTAGTGACCATCACTTACAACTTTCAGCTATGTTTTTATTATGACTGATCAACCATCGATCCCAACGCTTGTACTTATTCCTGATAATTCGTACTCGGATTACACTGGACTTTATGCAGTAGCAACCGCGTATGCTCATTCAGGGCTCGTTATCAGCGACCATGGTAAAAAGGCTGATCGCCCAGAGTTTTCTTTCCCTGCAGTTGTATGTTCCAGCTTCGCTATAGAACTTTTCCTTAAATTCTTCTTGATGTTAGACAAAGCCGAGGATGTAAAGCCTCCAGAAAAGCACGAATATGGACATCATATAAGCAAGCTGTGGAACAAGATTCGTCCAAAGCATCAGGTGCTCATTGCTGGGATGTTCCGCAACAAGACGGGGGAACCGTCTCTAAATGCCTCGGACAGACGAATTGAATTGTTCGTAGAAGCGCTATCGCATGTGGGAGATGCTCCATTTGTCAAATGGCGCTATATACACGAATTCGTTGAACCAACTCTAATGTCCCATGCTGCTATAAATGAAGTCCTCAATGCACTAGGTTATGCTGCGGACTATGTGATGAAGGGAAAATCTGGAATGAGTCGGGACGACAAGCTGACACCAGAGGAGATCAAAGCCGCACCAGATCAGGAAGAACAGGGAGATGATGACACACTTATAAGAATCCGTGGTTCCGATCGCTTGCTTCTCGGGCGGGATTCAGCTCTAAAACGAATTCCTGTCAATATTAACCCGAAGCAAGCAATTTTCTTGGACGGAATTCGACATGCCGTCGAAATCATGGATGTCGCGTACAGCAGACTTAGAGATGCACTGACCAATTTGGCACTAACCCCGCCTACTTCCAATGAACTTCCAGATATTTCTTCTCATATATTTCTTGATGCCTGGGCGTTCGTGGATGCTGTTGATCGTTTCCGCATGCTGTATATGCAGATGCCCGGTATTAAGTTCGGCGCCAAGAAGGATGGTATTCCAACGTTGCAGGAAGCTACTCAGGAATTTCGGAACTTGAGGAATGTTGCCGATCATCTGGCCCAAAGGGCTGACTTAGTTGTCTCTCGAAACGGTGCAGCCTTAGGTGAGTTGTCCTGGCTCACTGGCATTCAGTTGCAGCCTGAAGTGATCGCATGGCATTGCACTCTCCGCCCTGGAACGCTACGGTCCGCCCCACCTATACCGACCAATTCAATAGTCAGCACCTTGGATTGGCCTACAGATTCAATACGATTATCTGCTGGCGGATACGAAGGGAATTTGTCAGAGATACGGGCACATATTGCAATTCGTATAAGACACATAGAAGCACAGTTGCAAAGTGTTTTTCAGCAGCCGACTCAAGCACAAGTATCCGTAATCAACGATATGTTTATGCGTCGCCCTGTCAAAAGACATGATTAGGAATACTGCCAAGCGGGGCGAGATTTCGCGCGGCTGTTCCCAAGCTGGAGCTTCGGAACTAGCGAAATTGTGTAGCCAAGTAGTTATCCTATTCTAGCTTGGCGAGAAATCGGTGTTCCCGGCACATCGGCTAATCTGGAGCAGAAAATCAATATGGTTTTAGAATCAATCACTACAACAGGAGAGCATCAATTATGAACATAACCGAACTTCATCAGCTGTCCTCTAAAGAAAAACTTCAGATTATTGAGGCTCTTTGGGGCGATTTGGTGGGTGACGAGAACAGCTTACCCGATCTATCCTGGCATGAAACAGAACTTAAAGCGACCGAAGATAAATCGCTGGCAGGCGAAGTCGACGTTTTGGATTGGCAACAAGCCAAAAAAGAATTACGTTCGCAGTTTGAATGAAAATTCAGGTCCTTCGATCCGCTATGGAGGATTTGGCGGCTGGCCGTAGATTTTATGGTCGACAAGAAATCGACCTGGGCGATTATTTCTTCGACAGCCTCTTTGCAGAGATTGCGCTGGTTCCCAATCTCCAGATTGGGAACCTAGAAGGCGAAGCTCTAGCTTCGCGAAACGGGAAGCTAGAGCTTCCAACACCGAATTCCCAAGCTGGAGCTTGGGAACTAGCGAAACCATAGGTAAATTATGAATTCCACAGTACTAGCTAAAGAATTTGTCCAAAAAACCCTAGACGAAATGCCTGATGATGTCAGTGTTGAAGAGATTATTAAGGAATTAGCCTTTAAACGCATGGTGGAACGCGGCTTACAGGATTCATTAAATGATCTCGTCATTTCACAAGAACAATTGGAAAAACAGATCGCTTTAATTTATTGTTCAGAAAAATTCAAAAAACCGGAGCAATTATGAAATTACAAGTTGTAGTCCACCCTGCTGAAGAAGGTGGTTTCTGGGCAGAAATTCCTGCTTTTGCGGGCTGTGTTTCGGAAGGCGAAACAGTTGAAGAAACGCTGTCCAATATTAAAGAAGCGGCTGAAGGTTGGTTAGAAGTTGCCTCTATGCGAATCAAAAACAATAACCAAGAACAAATTGCCGAAATTGAACTATGAAGTCCATTTCGGGCAAGGCTTTTTGTAAGTTACTGTATTTGCATGGTTGGCAGTTACAACGAATTCGAGGTAGCCATCATATTTATACGCATCCGGGCAGAACAGAAATTTTGACTGTGCCCGTTCATGGTAATCAAGATTTAAAAATCGGCACATTAAGTAAATTGCTTAAAGATGCTGGCTTAGCAGAAGCTGATTTTTAAAATAGTAGATTAAGCCAAGTAATTACACTGGTTCCCAAGCTCCAGCTTGGGAACCAGTCACCCTTCGTGTTCTTCGTGTCCTTCGTGGTGAATAATTTCTTTAGCTTTCTTTGAGACTCGTATCCTACGAATACGTCGGCGCAAAAGCCTGCTCAGGATTGGCCACCGGGCCGTCTCCCTCCCAATACGGCGACAACTTGCGCAAGGTCGCCACAATGCCGGGCATCGCTTCGATGACCTTTTCGACTTCCGCCATGGTGTTATAACGCGAAAAAGAAAAGCGTATCGTACCGTGCGCGGCGGTGTACGGAATATCCATGGCCCGCATCACATGCGAAGGTTCCAAAGAGCCGGAGGTGCAGGCCGATCCGCTCGATGCCGCGATACCTACCTTGTTTAGCAGCATCAAAATAGACTCGCCTTCGATATATTCAAAAGCTATATCCGTGGTATTAGGCAAACGGTTGTACATGTCGCCGGTCACAAAACAATGCCCAATCTGCTCGGTAATGCCTTGTTCCAAACGGTCGCGCATGGCTTTGACTTTGGTATTTTCATACTCGATATACTCTAACGCCAGTTCGCAGGCTTTCCCAAGACCGACAATAGACGCGCTGTTTTCGGTCCCTGCCCTTCTGCCGCGTTCCTGATGTCCGCCGCGCAGCAATGGCCGGTAACGGGTGCCGCGACGCAGATACAAAACACCGATGCCTTTGGGCGCATGCAGCTTATGCCCGGATAACGACAGCATGTCAATCTTGGTATCCTGTAACATCATCGGAATTTTGCCGACTGCCTGCACCGCATCGGTATGAAACATCACTCCGGCAGCGTTGGCCATCTCCGCCATTTCCGCGACCGGGAAAATGGTGCCGGTTTCGTTATTGGCCCACATCACCGAGACGATCGCCACCTGATCGGATAACAGTTTTTTGTAGGATTCCAGGTTTAAGCGCCCGGCTTTATCGACCGGCAACCGATGGATGGTGTAACCTTCTTTTTCCAGATAGTCGCACAGCGTTAATATCGCCGGATGCTCCACCACCGTGGTAATAATTTCTTTCTTGTTCGGCTGAGCTTTAATCGCCGAAAGAATAGCCGTTGAATTGGATTCGGTGCCGCATGAGGTAAAAATAATTTCGGAATCATGCTCGCAGCCGATCAAGGCCTGAACCTGTTGCCGGGCCTGTTTAAGGCCGCGCGCTACGCCGTCGGCGAATTTATGAATCGATGACGGGTTGCCGTATTGCTCAAGGAAATACGGAATCATCACGTCGACCACCGCAGGATCGACCTTGGTAGTCGCATTGTTATCAAGATAAATGTCAGTCATCACGCCACCTCAATATTGACCAGTTTCGCCATTTCCGATGCGGGTACCACTTTGATGAATTCGCCCATCACTTCCATTAATCGTTGTTGAATGCCCGCAATGGTCATCGCCGCCATTTGGCAACCGTTACAAGCGCCGGTCATATTGACATAAGCGGTGTTGCCGATGACTTCAACCAGTTCCACGTCGCCGCCGTCCGCCATCAGTGCCGGTCTTAGCGATTCCAGCACTTCCTCGATTCTTTTGATGCGTTGCAGATTGGTCATAGGGGCTTTTACTGCCGCGATTTTTGCAGGCGCTTCAACCGGTGCCGCAGTCGGGTCGAATTTTTCGCCTTTTTCGGCCAACACTTTCTCCAGAATCGCTTCAATATCTTCATGGCAAGCCGCGCAACCGCCGCCCGCTTTGGTGAAGTTGGTGACATCTTCAACGGTGCGCAATTTATTGGCCCAGACCATTTCCTCGATCATCACCGCATCAATCGCAAAACATTTGCAAATCAACGCGCCTTCTTCATGATCGTCTTTCCACTCTTCGCCGCGATAATTCGCAATCGCCGCTTGCAGGGCTTCGCGTCCCATCACCGAGCAGTGCATTTTTTCAGGCGGCAAGCCTTCGAGTTGATCGGCTATATCCTGGTTGGTGACTTTTAACGCCTCATCCAGCGTCATGCCCTTAATAATTTCGGTGAGTACCGATGACGAAGCAATCGCCGAACCGCAACCGAAGGTTTGAAAGCCCGCTTCAAGGATCACTTCGCTTTCATCTTCGACCTTCAAGGTCAGCCGTAGCGCATCTCCGCAACTGATTGAACCCACTTCGCCTGTCGCATTGGCATCAACGACTGCGCCCGCATTTTTCGGGTTGAAAAAATGCTCTTTTACTTTGTCTGAATAGTCCCACATAGCTTTATCCTCTGATTAGGTTTGCTGTTGCGTTAAGAGCAAGTTTTAGTTCCGGTACCATCGGAACTGGTATTAAACGAAGTACCGCAAGCGCAACTTTTAGCCGCATTTGGGTTGGTAAACTTAAATCCCGATCCTTCGATGGTATCGAGAAAGTCGACGGACATGCCGTCAAGCATCGGCAAACTGGCCGGATCGATAAATACTTTCACTTCACCGCAATCAATAATGGTATCTTCCGGTGTGTGGTTGCCTTCGAGCTTTAACCCGTATTGATAGCCTGAACAACCGCCATCGGTAACCTCTATCCGCAAACCCGCTGTTGGTGATTCTGAACCGGCAATAAATCGACCGACGGCACTAATCGCCTTTTCTGTTAATGTAATCATCTAAAGTCTCCTGAATGGTTGGCATCGTTCTTGTTAATAACTAAAGCAACCTGTATGCCATTTCATTATTTATTCATTAATGGCTTATCTAATCAAGGCGTTAACCAGATAAGCCATACAATAAGCAATGTTTTATCAAACGGGTTTTAATCAGACAAGCAGCTAACAATGTAAGGTTTGCTACAAAATATAAGGGGAAACAAAATGAAGATTGAAGATTTAGATTTGGGCGATGTCGTCTATGCCGCCAACACCATCATTGATGACGGTTCAATACCCGGCGGCACCGAAGGCGAAATATTAGCCGAGGCCGGAAGTCGAGGCGTTATTACCATGATTGGACATGTTGAAGAAGAACCGACTCGCAGCGTTTTTTTGGTTCGCTTTGAAGATAAAGAGATGAATCTGGGCAATCCGATTGGCTGTTGGGTTGATGACTTGGCTGTGGAGCCTAAGCGAATCAATTAATAGGCTTAGACCGTCGTAGGAGCGGGCCGTGCCCGCGAACGGTATGCGCAAAGATTCATATCCTCGCCAAAATATCGCGGGCACGGCCCGCTCCTACACAACTTACAACGCACCTTGTCAAAGAAGGGTTCAGAGCGAACTTATGCCAATAGCATTACTCGCTTTATAAAGAGGGCTTTTCCTCGTTGGATTTAACCGATTATGAACAAACAAACCGAAACCGTCCTAAGCTACCACAATCGCACCAAACACAGCCTGGAGCGCTACGCCAAAGGCCCGGAATCTATCGATTGGGAAGACCAACCCGACCAATTCCGGCATTTTTCCGGCTGCGAAATTGTTACCCTACCCAAACCCGGAGCGGAACTTGACCCCTTGTTCGCCGATCTGGATAAGCCGGAATCAATACCCGAAAAACCGTTAAACCTGCCCAATACCGGTTTATTGCTGGAATTAGCCTTCGGCCTGTCGGCATGGAAACAATTCGGCCCCAGCCGTTGGGCATTGCGCTGCAACCCTTCCAGCGGCAACCTGCATCCAACCGAAGCCTATCTGGTCTGCACCAACGATGCCCTCATCAAACCTGGCGTTTACCATTATGTCAGCCACGACCATCACCTTGAACAGCGTTGTCGGTTTTCAAACAATTTACCCGATTCCGGCCTATTGATCGGTTTATCTTCAGTTCATTGGCGAGAAGCCTGGAAATACGGAGAAAGGGCTTTCCGCTATTGCCAGCATGATATAGGCCATGCTCTTGGCGCATTACGCTACGCGGCGGCAACGTTGGGCTGGTCGGTTGAGTTGCCGGCAGAATGGTCGGATGACGACATCGCCAAACTATTAGGGCTTGATCGTGATGATTTTAAAAAACAGGAGCATGAATTTCCCGATATTATTTGCCGGATTGATACGCATACGGGCGGCGAACCCTTAGATACTAAAGTCCTGTTGGAAGCCGCGCTATCGGGAGAATGGTTTGGTAAAGCCGACAGCCTTCGCGCCTATCATATGTATAAATGGCCGGTCATTGATGAAGTTTCAATAGCCGCTAGCAAACCTCGAACTGAAGAACCTGAGTGGAAGGCAGTACAACTGCCAATTATAAAATCATCCTGCACAAAGACGGCAAGCCAAATCATCCGTCAACGTCGTAGCGCGCAGCAGTTTGACGGTAAAATGCCGCCGTTGCCGCAGACTGATTTTTACCGAATGCTGGCTGCCGTCATGCCGACCGCAGCCGCCTTCGACCTATGGCGCTGGCCGCCGAAAATTCACCTGTTTATTTTTATCCATCGCGTTGAAGGCTTGGCTCCCGGCGTCTATGCGCTGCCGAGAAATCATGATGTGCTTGAAACTTTACAGGCCGCAACTTTGGCTGATTTCGACTGGCAAAAAGTATCCGAAGCTTTACCGCTGTATCATTTGTATTCAGGCGATTGCAGACAATTCGCCAAAACCCTGTCCTGCCATCAACCCATCGCCAGCGACAGCGCCTTCAGTTTGGGAATGGTTGCGGAATTTGGCGAAACCGTCCGCGCGGCTCCCTGGCTTTACCGCCGCTTGTTCTGGGAATGCGGCTTGATAGGCCAAACGCTATATCTGGAAGCCGAAGCGGCGGGCCTTCGCGGCACCGGTATCGGCTGTTATTTTGATGATAGCGTGCATGAGCTTTTGGGGATTAAGGACGATAAGTTTCAAAGCCTTTATCATTTTACGGTGGGTAAGCCGGTGGAGGATAAGCGGCTGGAGACTTTGGCGGGTTATGGGCATTTGAAGACATAGAGTGGGCGACGACCGTTACAATACAAACTCACCATTGTGGTGCTCATACCATAGGATGTGCCGAGGCACGAGGCGCATCATTCGCGACTGATGCGCTTCACTACGTTCAGCACATCCTATAGCTCTAAAAATCAGAAAGTGTAAGATAGGCAGTGCAATGATCACGAACCTTTGTTGAGCGAGTGGTGTTTTGAAAGGTATGCGATGCGTACCATGACTAGTGTAAAATGACAGCTCAATTCCGCGTGAGTACAAAAAGCATGATGCCGAATCCTGTTAGACTGTTTCATATCACGGCTATTGATAACTTAAGGGCTATTTGTCAGCATGGGGCGCTAATCAGCAAAAATGCAGGCGTCATTCGGGGTATTAGTTATCAAAATATTGCCCATGCAAGCATCCAAACAATTCGTACGACCAAGCTAGTGATGAATCCGCCCGGAGGCAACATTCATGATTATGTGCCATTTTATTTTGCACCAAGGTCACCTATGCTATTTGCGATAAATAACGGGAACGTTGATGGCTGTTCTTTGAAACAAGATGATATTTTGCATTTTGAAACCACAATAGAACGCGTCACACAGAATAATGCAGAGCTTGTATTTTATGATCGTAATGCCACCATCTTATATAGCAAGGCATTTACCGATTTGTCCAAACTAGAATCCGAAATTGCCTGGGACTTAATTACTGAAGAACCACGTTTAGATGGTTTTTGTAAATATTTTCACACTACAGAAAAATATATTGATCGCATGGAGCGTAGGCAAGCAGAATTTTTGTTAAAGCATTCTGTTCCATTATCAGCCATGACGCGTATTGGAGTCATTAATACATCTAAAGCCGAAATCGTGCGTGAGATATTGGCAGAAATTGATATAAACTTGTCAGTAGAAGTAAAAACCGATTGGTATTTTTAGGACAAAAACGATGAGCATTATCACTGTGCAGGGGAACTTACTTGAACAAAATGACGTTGACGCTATTGTTAACACGGTTAATTGTGTGGGCGTTATGGGTAAAGGCATCGCATTGCAATTCAAGAAAAAATGGCCAACAAATTTCAAAGCCTATGCCGACGCTTGTAAGGCCGGTCAAGTTAAACCGGGGCATATGTTTATTTATCATGCTGGCGCATTAGCTACACCAAAATATGTCGTTAATTTTCCAACAAAAGATCACTGGCGTGGAAAATCGCGCATTGAATTTATTCGGGATGGACTCGTTGATCTTGTTGAACAGATAAAAGCACTCAGCATAAGCTCCATCGCCATTCCACCTTTGGGTTGCGGTAATGGCGGTTTAGATTGGCAACAAGTAAAACCACTAATCGAGCAAGCATTTACTGCTATCCCCGAAGTGGAGGTGCGTTTGTTTGAACCATCCGGCGCACCATCGGCGACTGATATGGAAGTCAATAGCTCGCGCCCGAAAATGACTCCAGGCAGAGCAGCCCTTCTTAAAGTTTTGGATACTTATCGGGAGTTGAATTACGGGCTATCCAGAATCGAAGTACAAAAACTCGCTTATTTTTTACAGGAAGCCGGTGAAAACATGCGCCTGCAATTTGTAAAGCACCAATATGGCCCCTACGCCGATGCACTCCGTCACGCGCTGGATAAGATGGATGGGCATTTTATTCGAGGTCTGGGTGATGGCGTAGTGGAATCTGAAATAGCTCCCGACCAAGATGCACTTGCAGAGGCCGAGTTGTTTATTCAGCAAGCGCAAAGACAGGATTTGTTTCAGCACATATCGAGAGTTGCCGGGCTGATTGAAGGTTTCCAATCACCCTATGGCATGGAACTGCTTTCAACTGTACATTGGGTGGCAACGCGCGAACAGGCGGATAATCCGGAAAAAGCTATTGCGGCGATACAAACATGGAATGATCGTAAACGACACTTAATGAAACCGGCACATATTGAAGTGGCTTGGCTTCATTTGGTTAATCAAGGATGGATTCAATCAAGCGGACAATAATCTATACAAAGAAGCGTGGTGTTTTTTACGCTGATTCCCAAGCTGGAGCTTGCGCTGGTTCCCAATCTCCAGATTGGGAACCCAGAAGGCGAAGCTCTAACTTCGCGAGACGGGAAGCTAGAGCTTCCAATACCGAATTCCCAAGCTCAAGCTTGGGAACTAGCGAAAAGCCATTGTCCTGCCTACCCTGCTTAACACTTAAAGGTAACTATCATGCCAATACAACAAATTAGCCTACAAGAATGTAGTTCCGAATTCCCCAAAATTTTTGACCGTGTTTTAAAAAATCACGAAGTCATTTCGGTCCGTAACGAATCCGAACAAGAAATTGTCATTTTAGACGCAAAAGAATATAGCGGCTTAATCGAGACTTTGTATTTGTTAAGCAACCCGGCAAATGCAGATCGCTTGCGGGAAGGTATTTCTCAATATCAACAAGGACAGGTAAGAGAAATAGATGTTAAAACGCATCATCCAACTCTGCGTTGAAATCTGTAAAAATCCTACACACGGCAAAGGCAAACCGGAGCCTTTAAAGTTCGATTTACAAGGTTATTGGTCAAGGCGTATCAACCAAGAACACCGGATTATTTACACTTTTGACGAAAAGCAAGTCACTATTACTCAGTGCCGATTTCATTATCATAAATAAAAGAGAAAACAGCATGATGACATTAGAATTGGATGATGAAACAGCAACCCTGTTAAATCAGTTAGTAGAGCAGGAACATATTAGCCCGGCACAATTGGTTAAGAATGTGCTGCTTGAGCATCTGGAAGATTGCCAAGACGCTAAAAGAGCTGATGATGCTTACCAGCGTTATCTTGAAGGCGGCAAAATATCCCACAACTTAAACGACGTGGTAAAAGAACTTGGCTTGGACAGTTAAGCTTTCCGATGATGCCAAACGAAATTTGCAAAAAATCGACAAGCCCTACAGATAAGAATTACATCGTTCCTCCTTGATCGGCAACAAACTACCGACAATCCCCGCTCAACCGGTAAAGCTTTTCGGCTTGTGGCGCTATCGGGTAGGCGACTTCCGGTTGCTATGTGGCATTGAAGATAACGAGCTGATTATCCTGGTTATCGAGATTGGTCACCGTAAAGAAATTTACAAATAGTCAAAATATGATCTACGGCTGTAAGACGAATTTATCAGCAAACACATAGTACCGAGTTCATGAAGCCCGGTAGGTAGGGCATGCTGTTTATG
>JADHTX010000093.1 GCA_016784875.1 Methylobacter sp. | reverse complement strand
ATTTCGGATAATAATGAATACCCTGCTGCTGATAAGCCTGAGCCCATTGATGATCAAACACATACTCACCGTAGGAATGTTGCTTTAGATAGAGAGGCATAAAAGCAACCAGTTTATCTTCATCCATAACCAATAAATGGGCTGGCAACCAGCCTGTTTGCTCACAAACCGAACCGCTTTGTTCCAGCGCCAATAAAAATTCATGACGCAAAAAAGGATATGCATCACCGGCAAGGCGATTCCAGTCCTCACCATTAACTTGGGCCATACTATTGATTTGTTTTACTTTCATTTGCAAAAACAGTACAGTTAAAAACAGCAGAATATCATCAATCCATCAACGACAATGCCCCACAAACCTTTTTCTCAGGCCTGTGAAAACAATAAGGATCACATTTTACAGGAAATTAAAACAGTATTGTCTCAGCCAACCACCGTTTGGGAAATTGGCAGCGGCACAGGGCAACATGCTTGTTATTTTGCCAGACACATCCCGTATGTTGTATGGCAGCCTACCGATAGATTTGAAAATATTCCAGGCATCTGTCTGTGGCAGGAAGAAGCGCAACTAGCCAACTTGAAACCGGCATTAACTTTGGATGTCACCGATGCGGTGTGGCCATGCGAATCCATCGATACCTTATTTACCGCCAATACGCTGCACATCATGAGTTGCAGTGAAGTGCGGATATTCTTCAATCGCCTAGCGGTTTACCTGAATCCCAAAGCGCTGGTATGTATTTATGGCCCGTTTAACTATAACGGGGCTTATACCAGTGACAGTAATGCCCTATTCGATCAATGGCTTAAAAACCAAAATACATCAAGTGGCATTAAAGACTTCGAAGATATAATGTTATTAGCAACATCCAGGGGCTTTAGCTTACTGAATGATATTGCCATGGCCGCCAACAATCGCTTACTTATTTTACAAAACAACTGAGGACATCATTGCCGATCATCGTTATCAGCACTGTGAGTCCGATCTCTACCCTGAAATTATAAGTTATACTTTAGCGCTCACCCTATTCACAATCGTGATCGTCAGCAAGGCACACTCCATAAAGCAGCTGATTATTAAAACTCATATGAAGGCGGTAACTAATGCAACATGAATTCTGGCACGAACGCTGGAAACAAAATCAAATCGGTTTTCATAAACAGGAAATTAACCCACATTTACAACATTACTGGTCAGGGTTATCAGTCAGCCAAGGAGATAGAGTCTTTGCACCCTTATGCGGAAAGAGTAAGGATATGTTGTGGCTTCTGGGTATGGGTTACCAAGTGGTTGGCGTTGAATTAAGCCCCATTGCAGTCGAGTCATTTTTCTACGAAAACGATTTAAAGCCAACGGTACGGCGCAATGGTGCTTTTTTGGTTAGTGAGGTAGAGGGTCTACAAATTTTCTGTGGAGATTTTTTTGCTCTACAGCCCGCTGACCTAGGTCATGTTAAAGCTGTTTACGACCGTGCATCACTGGTGGCCTTGCCTGCCGACCTGCGCATCAAGTATGTTTCGAACCTTTCGACCCTACTGTCCAAAAACACACAAATATTGCTAATAACTTTAGATTATCCGTCGCATGAAATGCAGGGACCGCCATTCAGCGTAAAAGACAAAGAAGTCGAAAGATTGTTTAGCCCGTGGTGCAACGTCGAATTGTTAGCAAGCGAAGATGTATTAGAGCAAGAATCAACCTTTAAAGAACGTGGACTCACAAGTATGGCAGAGCAAACATATCGACTGGTGGTGCGTTAAATAGAGTCAGATAGTTTCAAGGATATGATTGAAACCGCAGGTTAGCCACCAAATACCGTTATTTTAAAATGCGTGGGATAGACCTCATCGAGAGGCCTAGCTTGCCATTCAATAATCTTTTCCATACGGCTTCGGTGATATTTGAAACCTGCGTGGCAAAAATGGTCGCACCGTACATTTATTCAAGAGATATATAAAAATTGTTACTTGCCAACAGTTAATTTCAGTCACGCTTTGCCCATCAAAATCGCATTCAGGGCAATGTTGACGTAATAATTACCACGACCCATTTTTTGCTTTTGTACAAAGCCTCCCTCAGTCAGCGTTTCAAGATATTTGGTTGCTGTAATACGGGACACTTGCAAATCACGCTGCACGAATTCAATTTTTGTATAGGGATGGGTGAATAAATTATTGATCAAATCCTGGCTATAAAATTTATATTCAGCACGGATGCGGTGCTTGTAATCCAGTAATGCTGACTTAATCGCTTGGATGGTAGCAATAGCTTGCACAGCAGTCTGTTCTATCGCTTCCAGCATGAACAGTACCCAATCTTCCCAGCAGTCTTCCACGCGTACCGTTTGCAGCAAGCGGTAATACT
The DNA here is from genome assembly GCA_016784875.1 of Methylobacter sp. GTDB lineage: Bacteria > Pseudomonadota > Gammaproteobacteria > Methylococcales > Methylomonadaceae > Methylobacter_A. Next base: position 8,432 of record JADHTX010000093.1, on the reverse strand, counting down.
CCGCCTTGTTTCGCACAATATAGCTACTCAGGTATAGCACCGGAATATCCAGCAAACCTTCTTTTACTAGGTACAACACATTGAGAATTCGGCCTGTGCGTCCATTACCATCGTAAAACGGATGTATGCTCTCAAACTGGTGATGTATCAATGCCATCTTAATCAACGGATCTACGGCGAACAGCTCCGCATCATTGATGAAGCGTTCCAGGTCGTTCATCAAGGCCACGATCTCTGCTGGATCTTGCGGCGGTGTGTAAATAATCTCGCCGCCCCCATCTTTCAGTGCCGTGCCGGGCAGTTTGCGAAAGCCCGCATTGTTGCGTTCCAATTCGGCTTGAATCTCGACAATATGATTCGAAGTGAGTAACCCGCTACCTTTGACTTGCTCAAAACCCACTCGTAAAGCCTGTCGATAACGTAACACCTCTTTTGCCGCCGGATTGGAACAAGCCTCTGGCAGCACATCGCCTTTAAACAACTCATCATGTGTAGTAATGATGTTTTCTATCTCCGAACTGTCCTTCGCTTCCTGCAAGCCTAACGTATTGATCAAAATACCTTGATTGGGGATAGACCCCGCGATTCCTTTCAGCTCTGCCAGACAGCGGCTACTAAGCGCCAGCTTTTTAAGAATCGCAGGCGACTCAAAACGCGCCATATCCAGTTGCTCAAGCGGGGCAATGCAATTCATCAGCTATTTTCCTGCCTATGATGTATATAGAAAATGCAATTTTTTAAGCATATTAACTTAGATGTGTATAGGAAATGCACTTTTTTATATTTGTCATTTTCGATGTGTATAGAAAACGGCTAATCCTGCTAAATGCCTTTTTGCAAAAGAATTCAAAATCATGCTTCAATAATGCCACGCTTCCTGTTTTAACGGCGACCTATTCAATATATCCCTATAGCTACGCCACTGCGGCAAAAACCTATCCATATGGTTTTTAAACGCATCATTATGGTTACGCTCCAACAAATGCACCATTTCATGAACCAGAATATATTCAACGCATTCGATAGGTTTCTTGGCTAGCTCCAGGTTCAACCAAATACGGGCTTGCTGGATATTACAGCTCCCCCATTTGGTTTTCATTTTTTTGACACCCCAAGTAGCGACTTGCTCGCCCACAACGGGTTGCCATTTATCGAGCAGCCCGGATATGCATTTCTTCAGCTCGGCTCTATACCAAGCGTTTAACAGCTTTTCTTTGTTTTCTATCGAAGCGTCGGGTTTAACAAACATTTTGAGCTTGCCGCTCTGTAATAACTTTATCTCAGACTTACCCTTATACTCGATTAACTCCAGCCTGTAGCGTTTTCCCAAAAAATAGTGGCACTCGCCAGAGATATACTTTCTTTCCGATTGGCGAGACTGGTCATTGAAAGCCTGCTGTTGCTTTTTAATCCAACCCAGTTTGGAAACCACCGCTAAGCGCACATTGTCATCGGTAACGTGCCGAGGCACCGCAACCCGCACATGGCCATCGGGCGGATAAACCGCCAGATGCAGGTTTTTAATATCCTTTCTTACCACCTGCACATTGATTCCGCTGACTGTCAGCCTATCTTTAGTCGGGCTCATCTAATCATACTCGGATTGATTTTTTATCAGATCCATCAGGTCTTTAATATCGACCTGATAGCCGCCCAACTCTTCCTTTACGGCATACTCAACATTGCGTTGTTTAAAAGGGTTAGTTTTCCAGTCCTCTTTTTTGGTGTAACGGATAGCGGTATCGAGCCGCGTCACCAGCTCTTCGTTTTTATCCAGATTGTCATATAAAGATTGCTTCCCCCTGGTGTTCATAGAGTCAGCTCAGTCTTGCCAATCACCGTAATAGGTATAACCCAATTGATCCTGGAATAATTTCACCACGCGGTTTTGCGTGGCGCGTTCGCATTGGCCTCCCATTGCCATTTATTTACTCCCTTTGCGCCGTATTACCGCTTTGAAAACATTCCCTTCGCGATCATCGATAAAATCCATATCCGGATATGCCTTAATAGCTCGCAAAATTCCACTACCCAGCCCCCGGTACGGTAATACACGCGGAGCGAAAGAGGCAAGAATAGGATTTCTTACATTAGAATTTCCCAGCTTAATATTTTCGATAGTCAGATTATTGGGCAAGTGGCCAGGGCTCGTAATTTCCACACGATCAGAAAACACCAATACTTTTATTGGTGCAGAGACAAAATAATCTCTGTGTATCAGTGCATTAGCTATTAACTCCTCAAATACAATTCTTGGTATTTCAGGTTCTCCTAACGAATTTATCCCCTGTTCATTCTGTAGGTGGTGAATATTGCCCAGCACAAAACTCAATGATTTTTGGAAAACATCAGACAGCTTGCCCTTAATATCTTGGCTATCGATATAAGCCATGTCTGCGATATCCAGTCCAGGAAATGCCACCGCTTTAACAATAAACACAGGCAAACGAAGTTCCGGTTTTTTCGCAAACAGCAGCGCGCCACTAAGATTCAGCTGACCAGCTCTCATCAAGTTCATATTTTCCATAAGCTGGGCCAATGAAATCTCTTGTTCCGCTAAAGGCTCACCGACAAATTGCTCAAAAAACGACTCAAAGAATTCTTTATCAAGGTCTGCGACGGATGTACCTGGCACGGGGATTTCATCGGCATGCACTAAAGCGGCTTCTTGGTACATGCGCTGCAATTCTTCCCTGGCGGTTACTTTTCTTTTATCTGAACCGCTTTTTACCCAAATGAAACCCTGATTATCCATGTACGGCTTACTGATACCTTGGTCAACCGTAACAACCATTACCATACCGGCAGGCAAGGCTATATTTTCAGTAATGGGATTAATGGGAGGACGTACTGACTGGCTTGCCGCATTTGAAATCAACTGATTGAGTCTTGCCATATCAGAGCTGTCCAACCCGGAAATACTTCCATCATCTTTAACGCCGATTACTAAAAATCCGCCCTTTGAATTGCTAAAGGCGACCATTTCAGCAGCCACGGCGTTTGCATTTGTAAAATCGGCCTTAAACTGATGCTTACTATCCTCGCCATTAGCGATGATGCTTAATAGTTCTTCGGTTTCCATGCTTCGTATACCTGTTTTCGTCTTTCGAAGGCTTCGGCGCCGCCTTCCATAATGCCAACGATACTCTTTTGAATGTCGGCGTAATCAATACTACCGCTGACGGTGGAAATCTGCTCATCAAGATAGTGGCAGGCAATGACCTGTTCAGCGTCACCTAAAACCGGAATATTAGCGTTGTGAGTAGCAAAGATGAATTGGGTTTCCGGTTTGAGCACGCGGATAAGCTTAATCACATCGTCGTATATGGTTTGGTTATCAAGATCATCTTCCGGTTGGTCGATAATGACGACATCGTTGTCGCGCTGACTCAATACAAACAGCATCAGTGCCGATGCCCGCTGGCCTAAGGAATGATGCGCTAACGCCTTACCGTGATACTCGATGGTAAAAGCATTCGGCACCTGCCAAGTTAAAAGCGCCTCGATATTGCCCTCAAAATACTGAGAAAATGTTTCAAAAGAGCCGCCTTGCTGCTGAGCGATGTTCGACCAGTCGCGCCACATCGCGCCAAAATCGCTGTATTGATCGATTAATCCTTGCAGAGTCGCCTCTCTGATACGGCTACCGCGGAAAAGGTCCTGCATGTGTTTACGCATGGCATCCTTATTCCCCTTGAATTGAGGCACAATCCTCAAAGGCGAATCGGCTCGGTTAATGTCCGTCAAAACCCGTTCAATCGTACGATACTCTTCAAGCCAAAGGTCATTTAATTTAGCCAATTCCCCTTCCAGCGATTTTTTCAAATCAGCATATTGCTGTTCGCTCTTATCCAGCACAGCCAACATTTGCTCGGCTTGATCCAACAGTGTTTTTAATTGGCGAAACTCTTGCGGGCTAATCGCCTGAGCCCCGGCTTGCTTCAACTCGCCGGCAAGCTTCCGTTCAATTTCTGCAAACTCCTCCTTTAGCGCCTGCTTTTGCTGCTTAAACAGCCCGAGCTTTTCTTGCAATGAAATGAGTAACGGTTGCCCTTGGGTTGCAACCTGTTTGATGGTTTGAAAGTCTTGCAACACTTGCTTAAACGTCGCAAAGAAGTCATCGAAAAAGGCCTGATTATTAGCTGATTTATAGAGAGTCTGATTTTTTAATTCATCTTCAAAGCTGGCGATAAACCCAATCAACTGTTCCAAGTAGTTTTGCGTCTCTTGAATCACTTGATTTGCTTTACGTTCGTCGCGATCAAAATCAATCTGCTTTTGGAGTTTTTCTTCAACACCATGCTGTTGATAAAACTTCAACTTGAATTCGGCATCCTTCTTTTTATCCGCCCACTCCTGCTTCTGCTCGGATGCGCGCTTAAGGCGTTTGATCTGGCCGATCGCATCAGACACAGCCATACGCCCGGCTTCGATTTTTTGCCTGACAGGAACTAATGCCTCGCCGACCAGTTTTTCGATCAGATCCTTTTCAAATCCGGCTCCGGTGCTGGAGAGGTCTTTCTGCCCGAAATAAATCGGTTTGTGCAAAACCGTCTCGCGAATCGATACCCCCGGCTGAAGCTGTTCATTGACATAAACATCGGGTCGATCACCCAGAATTCGGCGTATTTGATAACGCTGACCACGGCGGTCAACCGCATCAATGGTGATCTTGCCGCCACTACGTAACAGGTGTTTAACCAGGCCTTCTTTATACTCCACATCCGACGCTTTATCGCCGAACGGAATGTTAAGCGCGTAACGAATACCCTCTAAAACCGACGACTTACCGCTACCGCGAATGCCAATCAGGGTATTGAGTTCAGGAGATAGGCAAATTTCAGCCCCCCCCAACGCTCCCGCACCTTCAAAACGAATTTTCGTAATATGCGAGTGACTATAGCTGGGCAGTTCTTTACGGACCCGGTTGTAATAGTCGCACAAGGCAAACTTAACCGCCTCGAAGCTGAAGGCCCCCAGCTTTAAGTAGCAAGCTTCTTTTCTGGCCGCCATATCGGCTAACTGCTTGGCATCGCATCCTTCAACTTCGGCGGGATAACGAACACCCAATGCCTGCTGTATTTTTAGCCGCTCATCATGAGTACGTACTTTTTGAAAGCCAACAACTCGGCGTCGTACCGTCTCGTTTTCGAACAGCTCCTGAATACGGCCAGGCCCCAAACTACCCCATAAGCCATTAGGCGCTTCCACATGGGCAAAGATTAAAAAATAGTCTTTATGGAACTTATCCAATTCTCGAATGGTGCCCACAATATCGTGATTCGAGCGGGCATTTTCCTGCTCGAAATTGGCTTGTCCGGCAAATGTAACGCCTAGAAAACTTTGAATATAATTTTCTTGTTCTTTGTTGCAGATCCAGTCATCCGAAAACACCACCAGCGTATGCACGCCAGCCTGCCCGTCTTTTACCGACAACTCAACACCGGGCAATAAGCCAACGCCAGCTTTGCGTGCCTTAGTTCTCAGGCACTTAAATTCTTGCAGGTCGAATTTATTGTGATTGCTAATCACACCCAACTGAATGCCAGCACTAACCAACGCAACGACATAATCGTTCGCAAAACCATTATCTTCTCCTTGATAGGCAAACTCTTTATCGGCGCGGGTATGCAGATGAAAGTCCGCTTTTAACCAGCGGCTACCACACGAAAATACCTCATTACTCATGGACATACTCCTTCCTATCGTTTGTAGGTAAGCTGTGCTTCGGTTGAACCAGTCGCGTTTTACCTGTCAGCAATTCCTGCATCATACCTTGTTTGAGTTGTTGGGTTTTGTTAAGGCGGTGTTCTAGCGCATCGATTTCTTTGTCCATATCGGATAACACATTGGCAATGGTAGTTTGCTCTGGTTTCTTCGGTTTAGCCACTTTAACACTCAAGCAACTCTGTTTATTCAATTTTAGTTGCGCTGTACCAGAGTTGAGCAATGAATAATCTAAACTTTCAAGAAAAGCCGTTAAATCATCAATATTAAAATCACTTTTGGGCTGCATAACATGTGCGTTATTGACCCAAAATTTGCCGTCTACTCTAGCTTGCTCTTTCCAGCGCTGGAATAAGGCCAAACTGATCTCGGCAAAGTCTTTGAACTCGGGGTGTTCGAGTATGGTGCTTTTGACTTCGGCGGCTTTGACCAGGGCTTTGCTGTAACCTTCGCGGTCTGAGGTAAACAGTGTACGGCGCAGGCTGGGAAATACTTTCCAGTAGCTATCCAGCGCTTCAAGGTCGGCATTGGGTATGCCGCCGCAAAGATGAGCGCTGAGGTCGTGCAGATCTTCCGGTGTAGAGCTGTCGATATAACGGGGTATGTTGAGGTTGTAGTCGTTGGCTTCGATTTCTTTAAAGCTGACCATGCGGCTGTAGCGGCTTTTAGGGATCTGGTTATTAAAGACATCGACAATTTTATGCAGATCTTGATCGCGCAGGCGGTTTTTGGGGCCGTCTTTTTTAAAGCCTTTGCTGGCATCGATCATGAAAATGCCGCTGTCAGGATTGTCCAAGCGCTGTTTAGCGCCGGCTTTGTCAATCACAATAATGCAAGCGGGAATGCCGGTGCCGTAAAACAGGTTGGCTGGCAAACCGATGATGCCTTTGATATAACCTTGTTTGATCAGGTTGCGGCGTATATCGGCTTCGGCATTGCCACGGAATAACACACCATGCGGCAAAATCACCGCTCCTTTACCGGTGCTTTTCAGGGATTTAAGGATATGCAGCAAGAAGGCGTAGTCGCCGTTTTTTTCCGGCGGGATGCCGTATTCAAAGCGGGCATATAAATCATCTGCCGGATTAAAACCGGTATTCCAGGCTTTGAACGAAAACGGCGGATTGGCGACGGCGAAGTCGAAAGTTTTTAGGGCGCTGTTATCGTTCTTGAATTCCGGTTCGGACAGAGTGCTGTGGCCGCCGGTGGCGATGCCGGCATCGGCATTGTTGTGCAGGAACATGTTCATGCGGCACAGCGCGGTGGTGGCGACGTCTTTTTCCTGGCCGTAGATGCTTAGGCCATTGCGGGCTTCATCGGCGGCTTTTAATAATAGCGAACCGGAGCCGCAGGTGGGGTCGTAAACGGTTTGGTCTTGCGTGGTGTCTTTAGTGATGCCCACCACTTTGGCCAAGATGCGCGAGACTTCCGCCGGAGTGTAAAACTGGCCTTTGCTTTTGCCGGATTCGGTCGCAAAGTTGCGCATCAGGTATTCATAGGCGTCACCCAGCAGGTCGTCGCCTTGGGCGCTGTTGCCGCCAAAATCCAGCCCTTCAAATATGCCGATCAGCTTGGAGAGCCTATCGACCATTTCCTTGCCTTTGCCAAGACGGTCTTCGTCGTTAAAGTCGTTATCTTTGTTGGCGAGCCACGGCAACTCGTTTTCTTTGGCTATGCCGTCCAGCACGATGTTGAGTTTTTCGCCGACTTCTTTATCGCCCTTGAGTTTGATTATATCCGGGAAGGTACAGCCTTCCGGCACCACGACCATGGCTTTGGGGTCGTTCAGGTATTTATCGGAAACGTACTTCAAGAACAGGAAGGTGAGTACATAATCTTTGTATTGCGAGGCATCCATACCACCGCGCAGTTCGTCGCAGCTTTGCCATAAGGATGAGTAGAGTTCGGTTTTTTTGATAGCCATTGAGAAATTATTTTATTGTTTTAATCTGCCCGCATACAAAATGAGCAAGCAGCTGTTCATGTTCATTTGTGGCGGGAGCAGTTAAAGGTATTTGGTAAGTCTTGCTTTCGGCATTTTACAGCAAGACGAGGCTGGGATGATTCAGGTCATTTGATTAATTTTGCAACATGCCGAAAAATTCGGCATTGGCACCTCCAACTGTAGCTCGAAATCATCAATGAACAATGTAACTCACTTGGTTAAGTTAAGTTAAGTTAAATAAAAATCACAATTCTACTGATTCTCCGGGCAACCGCGCCTAATAGCATATTTGAAGATGCTGGATAAAACCGCCTTCAGTCTCAATACAGTGTTGCATGATCGGGTTTTGTCGGTTTCCCTGAATTTACCCGTACCATCGCTTTTATGGCACTTGCCTTTAGCGTAATGATCTAAGGCTTTGCATATATCGCTGGTCGATATGGCCTTAATAGGATGCTTGCCGAATACATCAAGCCAATAAGCTGCCCTAGGGATTTGGTTAGGGTCTTTTTTCGACCATTGCCTCATGTACTCATTGGCAAAGTCTTTGAATATTAAAAATTCCAGTTCAACACCCAGCTTTTGAAATAACGCTAAGCCGCCAATTTCACCAACAATTTCCGGCGTAAGGTTTTTTAGCTCAAGTGGGTGTCAAAGCCAAAATAGCCTCGATATTAGCATCCATATCAGATGCCCATTGCTCAGCTTGTTTTTTTGATAGGAAAGTTTTCGCTTGAATGAACGTGTAGTTCTTGCGAAT
>JADHTX010000092.1 GCA_016784875.1 Methylobacter sp. | reverse complement strand
GAATTATTGGCAAAAGATGTTGATCGCGTGTTCATGACTGATGAAATCATCAGTCATGTCTGGCCTGAGAACAATCGAGTCACTAAATCGGATCTTTACCAATACATGCACTTACTAAGAAAAAAGATTGAACACGATCCGAATAATCCGCAATGGATTTTGACGGTGAAAGGTTTTGGCTACAAGCTGAATGTCACAGCGACAGCTAAAGAGAGTTCATCTGGTATTTTAAAAAATGAAGATAGTCATTCACCTCTTAAAACAATTACAATCCATGGATAACATCCATTTATTGTCAGCAGATTCTAAAGCGAGGCTTTGTGAGGACACTTTATTACAGTCATCCTGACTTTCTTTTTCATGAAACAGGCCCCGGACATCCTGAATGCGCCGACCGACTCAGGAGCATTGAAAAAGCATTGGCAGGCTCGGAGTTCTCCGCTTTAATCCGGCAGTCTCCACCACTGGGTACAGAGCAGCAAATCAGGTTAATTCATCGCCAATATCATATCGATGCCATATTAAAGGCTATACCCGCACAAGGAGAACACTACTTAGATCAGGACACAGTGGTGTCCCCCGGATCGAAACAAGCGGCTTTCCGCGCGGTTGGCGCTGTTTGCGACGCTGTCGATAAAATCCTGACCGACAATGCTGATAATGCTTTTTGCGCGATACGCCCACCTGGACATCATGCTGAACCCGATCAAGCCATGGGCTTTTGCCTGTTTAATAATATAGCGATTGCGGCCAATTATGCACTTCACCATTATCAACTCGAACGTATCGCAATTGTTGACTTTGATGTCCATCACGGCAACGGTACTCAAACGGCTTTTTACAATCAACCCAAGGTGCTTTATGCATCCAGCCATGAGATGCCGCATTACCCAGGCACCGGCCATCCGTCAGAAACAGGTGTCGGCAATATTATCAATGTGCCGCTTGCTGCGGGTGACTCAGGTGTTGAATTCAAGCAAAAATACAACAGCATTATTTTACCGGCATTAAAAAAATTCAAACCCGATATATTGCTGATTTCCGCCGGCTTTGATGCGCATAAAGATGATCCATTAGCATCTATCATGCTAATTGAAGATGATTTTAAATGGATTACTGAAGAACTCATGACTATTGCTGACCGCTGCTGCAAAGGCAGGATTATTTCAGTGCTCGAAGGCGGATATAATCTTAAAGCATTGGCTGCCAGTGCGGCCATTCATGTTAAGACACTTATGACCGACTAGTGTAAATCGCCCTACCTTCACCCGTAACTCAATTTAATTTAGACAAACCTAAAAAATCATATGGCCACGAATTTATATAAATAAAAGCCTATAAAACAATCTATTATGAATAGGTTAGCGCTTCACCCGAAGGGAGCCGAAAAGAATTAATTTAACCCTGTATTCGTCTGCTCAAGCTGCTTTCATCAGTAGCTCAATGGCTCTTTCCAGAAGAAACGATCATCAATCTTTGCGTCGTTTACTCACTTGGACTATAGTTCAAAAAACAACACTCAAAATTACAGCCCTTCGTACATGACCACGAAAAATATCATCAATTCGTTTGAAAAAAACGGCATTATCAGTAGCAATACTGATAATGAACTTTCCCCTGACATACAAAACATCATCAATCAAGTTGAAAAATTAACTGATATCGGTATTGCCCTTTCTGCCGAAAAGGATACAACACAGTTATTAGAAAAAATCCTGTTAGGGGCAAAATCGATTACTAACTCGGATGGAGGCACCATATACCGGGTTGACGGCAACACTATTAAAATAGAAATTATCCGTTCCGATAGTCTGGGCATCTATCTTGGCGGAGAAGGAAATACCATTAACATTCCGAATATCCCACTGTACGATGAAAATGGGGAGCCTAACCTAAAGAATGTCGTCTGTTATTCCTACCACAATAACAAAACCATCAACATTGCCGATGCTTACGATGCCGTTAATTTCGATTTTTCAGGCACTAAGGCATTCGACAAAAAAAACAATTACCGCTCAAAATCATTCCTATCCATCCCGTTGACTAATCATGAAGGTGAAATCATCGGCATCCTGCAACTGATTAATGCCATTGATCCTGAAACCAAAGAAATCATCAACTTCAATTCGGTCTCGCAACGTTTTGCCGAAGCATTGGCTTCACAAGCGGCAATTGTCTTAACCAAGCAGCAGCTCATTGCCGATCTGGAAAGCATGTTTGAATCGCTGGTCAAATTAATAGCGACTGCTGTTGACGAAAAATCCCCTTATACAGGTGGGCACTGTCGCCGTGTCCCGGAACTAACATCAATGCTGGCAGAGGCTGCACATGAGACTAACCATGGTTATTTGCAGGACTTTACCCTTACCGAGGCAGACCGTTACGAACTCACAATAGCCGGTTGGTTGCACGACTGCGGGAAAATCATCACCCCCACACACGTCATTGACAAGGCAACAAAACTGGAAACCATTTTTGACCGCATTCATTTGGTGGAAGCGCGCTTTGAAATACTAAAACGCGATCGGGAAATTGCCTATCTCAAACAACAAATTTCTGATTTACGAAACAATAAAACCCCGTCACCAGCGCCCCCCATAGATGGGGAAAGTGCCGCAAGATTGAAGGAACCATCGCGGCAACTGGAACAAACTTTCCAAGCTGATATTAACCAATTAGATAAGGACCTGGCATTTATCCGTTGCTGCAATACCGGCGGAGAAGCCATGTCTGATGAAGACATTGCTCATCTTCATTCATTACAAAAACTGAGATGGTCGTTAAATAATGTTGATACTCCATTATTAAATGATGAAGAGGTCTACAACCTAAGCATATTCCGAGGTACGTTAACCTCAGAGGAACGAAAAATCATCAACAACCATATTAATATTACAATTGCTATGCTGGAAGCCATTAAATTCCCCAAGCATTTACAAAACGTCGTTGAATATGCCGGTGGACATCACGAACGCATGGACGGCAAGGGCTACCCAAAAGGTCTAAGTCGCGAACAAATGCCCATTCAGGCACGGGCGATGGCCATAGCGGATGTCTTTGAAGCCTTAACAGCAAAAGACCGACCTTATAAATCAGGAAAAAAACTGTCTGAAGCGTTGTTTATCTTAAAGAAAATGAAAGAAGACGGCCACATAGACCCCGATCTGCATGACGCATTTATCGAACATAAGATCTATAAAAGATATGCTGAAAAATTCTTGGATGATTTCCAACTTGATATTGATTAAATAGCCACTTATTTACTTTTTATGAAGTACGCATCGCGCAGAATCCCCCCAAATACCCTATCAAAAGTTTAATATGGGGGACCTATACGTCCCCCTACTATCAATTTGGCTTCTTTATGAAATTCAGCAATCGATGGCTTAAATCTTATCGTGTTCTGGTATGTGTTTTGATAACGCTACTATTTATGGCACACACCGCACATTGGCTGCCTATTTCAACCCTGCAACGCATGGAAAATATTTTATATGATTTGCGCTTGCGGACGACGGTTGTTAACACCATCGATCAGCGCATTGTTATTATCGATATAGACGAGGAAAGCTTGGCTAAAGAAGGCCGCTGGCCTTGGCGTAGAGATAAACTGGCCTATATGGTCGATATGCTATTTGATTATTACAATGTTAAATTATTAGGCTTCGACGTGGTTTTTTCCGAGCCGGATACCAGTGGAGGCATTGAATTATTGGAAAAACTGGCATCCGGCCCTTTGCAAAACGATGCCGGATTTTTATCGACATTGGAAACGATGCGACCGCAATTGTCTTACGATGACTTGTTTGCCAAAAGCCTGGAAAACAGGCCTATCGTCTTGGGTTATTCCACCAACCCTAAACTCGAAAAGACACCTGAGGTAGGCTTGTTGCCAATCCCTTTGGCTGCGGCGGATGGGCACACGTTCAGTGCATTGCTGTTCGAGGAAAAAAGCTATACCGCTAACCTGCCGAAACTGCAAACGGCAGCCATATCCGGCGGTTTTTTTACTAATCCCAATGTCGACGAGGATGGCGTCTATCGAAGGCTGCCGCTGTTAATCAATTATAACCATCAGATTTATGAAGCATTGTCGCTGGCAATGTTCAGAACCTTATTAAACAAGCCGGAAGTTAAATTCATTACCGGCGAGGGTTATGGCAAAGGTAACATCGACAGCCGCCTGGAAGGCTTAGATATAGAAGGTTTCCAAATCCCGGTCGACCAAAGCGGCACCCTGTTAGTACCCTATCGCGGACGACAAGGCAGCTTTCCCTATGTTTCAGCAACCGACGTGCTTAACAGTGTTGTCGATCAAGAAAAACTAAAAGACAAGATTGTGATTGTCGGTACGTCAGCAGCGGGCTTACTCGACTTACGAGTAACGCCGGTACAAAATGTCTACGCTGGAGTAGAAGTCCATGCCAATATTCTTAGCGGATTACTCGATCAAACCATTAAATCAAGACCCACCTATATCCGTGCTGTTGAATTAGCTGAATTAATGCTGATTTGCTTGTTTGCTGTCCTGATATTTCCACGCTTGCCGGTATTTTCATCTGCCATTATATTCAGCGCATTACTTATTGCAGGAATTGCATTCAATTTTTATTGTTGGGCCATTTTGAACATCGACACTCTATTGGCAACGCCAATCACCCTATTGATCTTGCTGTACGGCATCCAGATATTTTTCGGTTTTTTCTTCGAAAGCCGAAAGAAAAAACAAATGGGCAACATGTTCGGTCAATATATTCCTCCCGAATTGGTTGAGCAAATGAGCCAATCGGATGAAGAGTTCTCACTAAAAGGCGAAAGTCGGGAAATGACCGTATTGTTTTCCGACGTCAGAGGGTTTACTACCATATCCGAAGGCATGGAGCCGCAGGAATTATGCGAACTGATCAACGACATTTTAACGCCAGTCACCCGCGTCATCCATGAACACAAAGGCACTATCGACAAATATATCGGCGACGCCATCATGGCTTTTTGGGGGGCTCCTATGCATAACCCGCAACATGCCGCTTACGCGGTAAGATCGGGCCTGGCAATCTTGCAAGCTTTAAAGACCATTCAAAAGGATTTTAAAGCCAAAGGCTGGCCGGAAGTAGACATAGGCATAGGCCTAAATACCGGAACCATGAGTGTAGGCAACATGGGCTCCCAATTTCGCATTGCCTACACAATCATGGGCGATGCGGTCAATTTAGGTTCGCGCTTGGAAGGACTCACCAAACAATATGGCGTAAAAATGATCGTCAGTGAAAGTACCCTTCAGGCCGCTCCAGAGTTCACCTACCGGGAGCTCGACAAAGTCCGCGTAAAGGGCAAGCACAAACCCATTACCATTTATGAACCTCTAGGCATAAACGAGGACATTAGTTCCGAGCAATTGCAGCTGCTTGACTCGCTGAACCAGGCTCTACACAACTATCGACAACAACAATGGGCGACTGCACAAGTTATTTTTGAACAATTAGCCGAGCAAAATCCGCATGATAAGCTATATTCAATTTATCTTGAACGGATAGCCTACTACTTTGATTCACCTCCTGAAATAGACTGGGATGGAGCGTTTACCCACACTAGCAAGTGACACATTTTACTAATTGATTCATGCTCTTTGCGACAAGATTTAAAAACTTGATTTAACTATCGAGTTAAAATAGTCAAATAATTACAACACTAGAATTGGGCTTCACAGTGAAAACCTACCGAAAGAAATAGTCAGTGCATCATAATTCATTGTCTAGTTCAAACCTGCCGCTACGCCATGCGCTTAATTTGGCTGTTTTAGCACTACTCTACCCTGCTTTTTCGTATGCCAACCCGAATGGTCCGCAAATCATCAACGGGCAAGTCAGCATCGATTCCGCTACGTCGGGCATAACGACTATTACCAACAGCCCCAATGCGATTATTAACTGGCAGAATTTCAGTATCGGCCAAAATGAACTCACCCAGTTTATTCAGCAAAACGGTCAAAGCGCTGTACTTAACCGCATTATCGGCCAAAACCCCAGTGAAATTCTGGGACAATTAACGTCCAACGGCAAAGTCTTCTTAATCAACCCTAACGGCATCGTATTCGGCTCAGATTCTGTAATTGACACCCAAGGCCTGATTGCTTCCAGCCTTAATCTGAGCGATCAGGATTTCCTCAGCGGCAATTATCATTTTATCGCCGGATCCAGCGCTGGAAACATCGTTAATGAAGGCATTATCCGTGCAGGAAAAGACGGCAACATTATTCTTATCGCCCCTCAAATCGAAAACAACGGCATTATCCAGAGCGACGGCGGCTCCATTACCTTGGCCGCAGGGCATGATATAACCATTACCAACCTCGACAATCCGGATATACGTTTTGAAATCCAGGCTCCCACCGATAGCGTTGTCAATCTGGGCAAACTGCTAACCGAAGGCGGCGCGGTCAACGTATTTGCAAATACCATCACACACAGCGGCGAAATCAATGCCGACAGCGTCCAAATCGATAAACAAGGCCGCATCCAACTGGTTGCCCAACAGGATATAACCTTAACCGCAGGCAGCATCATCTCCGCCAATAACAGCCAAGGCGATGCCGGTTCTATCCATATCGACAGCAAAACCGGAACCACTTTGGCCTACGGCACCTTAGAAGCCAAGGCCGAACAAACCGGCAGTTCGACGCAGCTCACTCCAGGTAAAGGCGGTAACATAGAGCTGCTCGGTGAGCATGTCGGCGTACTGGATCAGGCTACAATTGATGCCAGCGGCGAAAACGGCGGCGGACAAATTTTAATAGGCGGCGATTATCAGGGCAAAAATCCCGATATCCATAATGCTAAAGCCACTTATGTTGGTGCAGACACGACCATCAAAGCCGATGCCATAACCCATGGTAATGGCGGCAAGGTCATCGTCTGGTCGGACGACTCCACCCGTGCTTACGGCGACATCAGCGCCAAGGGCGGCAGTTCCAGCGGTAACGGCGGTTTTATTGAAACTTCGGGCCATTGGCTGGATATAGCGGGTATCAGAATCAATGCCTCCGCGCTCAATGGCATAGGCGGCGAATGGTTGCTTGATCCTTATAATATAACGGTTAACGGTTGTACGGGAGGATGTATAACGCCTACAGGAGGGCTATTCGAGTCGACTAATACAAGCACAGACATCGCTGCTTCAACTATTGTAAGCCTGCTGAACTCTGGCACCAGCGTAACGTTACAAACAGGATCGGGGGGAGTTGACCTTGGAAACATCACGGTCAATTCAACCATCGCAGCCAATAATACCACTACCTCTACACTAACTCTCAGCGCCCACAACACCATCGAAATTAATGCAGCAATCACCATCTCAAGCGGAAACATTGCTTTAAATGCCGCTAATAGCATCATCAATAACGCTGCCTTAACTGCCGCCAAAATCAGTCTCAAGGCCGGAGATATGAATCTAGCTGGCGGCAGCAGTATCAATGCCACCAGCATTGTCAAACTATCAACATCGAACAACATTGATCTTGGCAGTACGGCAAACACCACCGGCATACTTCAACTGAGTAACACTGAGTTAAATACCATCACGACACCCATGCTGCTCATCGGCGATAACAATAGCGGAGCCATAAAAATTACATCGGCATTGAATCTGACAAAAGCTCAAGCCCTTAACCTAACTTCTGGCGGCGCTATTACTCAAACCGCCGGATCAACAATCGCCCCCTTGAAGGGACTCTATTTATCAGGGACTTCCGTAAAATTAATCGAAGCCAATGGTGCCGGAGTCATTGCCGGTCAATCCACAAATGGTGATTTCCTGTACAACTCTTCCAACCAGCTGACAGTTGGCACAGTAGATGGCAAAAGTGGCATTACCGCACCTTCTGCCAACATGATTGGCTTGAAATCTGACGTAGGTATCAATCAATTGAGCGGGGCTAATCTTAATGGCGGCAGTCTGGCATTAAAAACCAACGGCTCGGTAAAATTACTTAATAACGGCAACAACATCAGCCGAATTGCCGCTGATTTGAGTGGGGGTACGGGTAATCTTGATTTTTATACCGGCAGTAACCTTGCCGTGAGTACTATGCAACCAGTAAATCAACCCTCCATACTTAATGGTATCACTACAAATGGCAACGTAAATTTGACGACTAACGGCTCATTAACTCTCGATACCGGAGGCATCAAAGCCGGGGGTGATATGACATTAGTTGCGAAGGGCAATATTGTCCAAAATAGACAGCTTATTGCTGGGCAAAACAAAACCATAACCCTCGCGTCTACTGGAGGCAACTATATAAACAATGTGGGTACTACCGCACTTAGCGTACCCGGTGGCCGATGGCTGATATATTCAATCAGTCCGGACGGTAACATTCTAAATGGATTAACCCCATCATTCGAACTTTATGGCTGCCCCTACCTGAGTGGCTGTACTGGCATAGGTTCTGGCAATGGCTTGCTTTACAGCAATTCAACAAGCCTTATAGTCCAGGCAGCAAGCCTTGCTAATCAATCAACAATCAATCTATCAAGCGCGATACTGGGAACAACTCCATCAGAGGGTTTGTTAGTCGATGAGCTATTCAATCTCAATAAAAGCACTGAAGAACCTACTGACTCCACGTCAGAAGAAGCAGACAAAAAAACAAATAAGGTGTGCACCAAATGATCAGTCATTCATCCTCTTTGTCTAGCTCATCTATGCCTATTCACATCACCCAAAATATTAAAAGCTACAGCTTATGGTTATTCTTGTTAATCATCACCCTGCCCGTCTATGCAGCCCCTCAAGTCGTTGGCCATGTCAGCTTTGTAAAAGGCAGTAATGCCGCCCAACTGCCGGGTGCGGCTCCTCGCATTCTCGGCAAGGACACGGAAGTCTTTCAAAGCGATAATATTCAAACCACCGAACGCAGTTTTGTCATTATCGAATTCACTGACGGCGCTAAGGTCACCGTGCGCCCGAACAGTAATTTCACTATCGATCATTATGACAGTCACTCGGCCAACAAAACGGCGCAACTGGTTTTGCATGGCGGTAGCGTGAATACCAGCACCGGCGACATTGCCAAGGATAATCCCGACAGCTTCCAAATAAAAACACCGACCGCTACGGTTAAACCTCTGTCCGATAAGGCTGAGCTCGCCATACATGTGTGCGACCAGGCCTGTGAAGACCGAGGCAAAAAAGCCGCCGCAAATAAGGTACGCACTGAACAAAGCGTGGTGGCGCGAGTCGTTGATATGAAAGGCATGGTCAGTGCCAAAAACCCTACCGACAAAAACGCTAAGGAGCGCCCCGTGTCACTGGGTACCCCGTTGTATAACTCCGACTCGGTTTATACCGAGAAAGATAGTTACGCGCTGTTGGTATTTCCTGACGGTGAAAAAGTCACGCTGCAAGCCGACAGCGAAATGGACATCAAGCAATATCATTATCAAATCAAAGGTAAAAAAGATCAGGTTTTATTGCGTTTGGCCACTGGCGGACTGCGCGCTTTAACCGGCAGCATCGGCAAAAAAGATCATAATGCTTTTGCCTTGGATACGCCGGTCGCGACTATCGGTATCAGGGGTACCGGTACCGACTCTTATACTGACGGCACCAGTCTCGATCATTCCACTTGGCAAGGGGTCTCTTTTGTTCGCAATGAAGCAGGAGAGTTTGATGTTCCTGAGGGATCTAGCAGTAGCACTTCGGGCCCAAATGCAATACCCGTCGTATTTCCTACTCCACCGAATGCCCCAAAGCCCAGCGAACCTAGGCCGGATACCAATAAATCCGATCCAAAAAAGGTATTTGAAAACAAAAAACCGCCCGCCAAAGGCGATACCATTGTCAAGACCACTAGCGGCAAAGCGACCGTCAAATCCAATGACGGTAAAAAAACAGCAACGGTTCACAAAGGCGAAACCGGCACAGCCCAGTCCGATGGCGAAACAACCTCATTATCGGTTCAGTCGGATGAACTACCCTCCGACAACGATTCCGGCAACATTAACGACAATGCATCGGGTAATGATGACCCATTTAACGACTCTACGGACAATTCACCAGACGGTTGTTAAGGTATCGACGAGGCATTACCCTGCCAACACAAGAAACGATCCGGCTACACAACGTAAATAATCATGATCAATCAACAACAAAAATCGAATACACAAAAAACCAGGCTTGCCGACCGTCTTATCAGGTTATCTTTACTGATAGCCGGATTAAGCCTAATGCCTCAGGCATCTTGCTTAGCCGCTACGGCACCGCAAGCATTCAAGTTTACTGTTAAGCATTTTTCGGTTGAAGGTTTGTCGCCGCTCTCCCAAGCATTTATCGACGAGTATTTTAAACCGCTACAAAATAAACCTTACACGCTGAAAGAATTACAGGATGTCAGTAAGAAACTTGAGCAGCTTATTCGCGATCAAGACTATCCGTTTTATCGGGTAATCGTACCGCCGCAAACGCTGGATAGCGGCGAGGTAAAACTGCAAGTGATCTCCTTTACTGTGGGTGAAATCGGTGTGACCGGTAATCAATACTTTACCCGAAGTAATATCATTGCCAGCCTACCGGTCCTTAATCGGTCTGAATCGCCCAATACTCAGGATTTGGCCGAGGCAATTAAGGTGGCGAATAAACACCCGTCGAAACAAGTCAAAATTACCTTTAAACCCAGTCAAACTGCCGATAAATTGGATGCCAATATAGCGGTATCGGAACATCGCCCTTATCAGGCGACGTTAATTGCCAATAATTACGGTACGCCCAGTTCCGGCGACTATCGCTTGACCGGCGCTCTACAGTACAGCAATTTATGGGGAATGGA